>NZ_WJZM01000035.1:0-64365 GCF_021609545.1 Pseudomonas sp. PA-1-6B | reverse complement strand
CGAAAGTGAGCCGCCGTCAGGGCGGAACCCTAAGTGGCCGTTACCGCAGGAATGGATATGTACACGGTCCAACTGTGTTGACTGTCAGGCCGTCTTCGCAGGCAAGCCAGCTCCCACATTGGATCGCAGGGCATCAGTTATATCTGTGTCGGCTGCCAGGCCGTCACGGGAGCAAGCTCCCTCGCCACAGATTTAGCGTCGTGCCGAAGTTGTGTAGATACCTATGGCTATCGCGGGCAAGCCCGCTCCCACAGGGTAATGGAGTGCTTAGAGGACCGGCGCGGCCGCAACGGCCTTCGGCTGGCGATACAGGTCCAGCAGCACCTGATCCAATACCGACGAGGCTCCCCAAGGCTTGGAGTCGTTGAGAATCGCCACCACCGCCCAGGTATTGCCATTGTTGTCGCGGCTGTAACCGGCAATGGCGCGCACGGTGTTCAAGGTGCCGGTCTTTACGTGGGCTTCGCCGCGCAGGGCGGTGGTTTTCAGGCGTTTACGCATGGTGCCGTCGGTGCCGGCGATGGGCATCGAGCTGATGTACTCCGCCGCATAAGGACTTTTCCACGCCGCTTGCAGCATGGCCGCCATTTCGCGGGCGCTGACCCGTTCGGCGCGGGACAGGCCGGAGCCGTTTTCCATCACCAGGTGCGGCGCGGTGATGCCTTTCTTGGCCAGCCACTGGCGCACGACGCGTTGCGCGGCCTTGGCATCGTCGCCATCGGCATCGTTGCGAAACTGCGCACCCAGGCTCAGGAACAACTGCTGGGCCATGGTGTTGTTACTGTATTTGTTGATGTCGCGGATGATTTCCGCCAGGTCCGGCGAGAAGGCGCGCGCCAGCACCTTGGCATCCTTGGGCACCGGAGCCTGGATATCACGGCCCTGGATGGTACCGCCCAGCTCCTTCCAGATCGCCCGCACGGCGCCTGCGGTGTAGGTGGCGTGGTCGAGCAGCGACAGGTAAGTCTGCGAGCTGCAGCCATCACCCAGTTGGCCGCTGACGGTCACGGTCACGCTGCCGTCGGCGGCGGTCACCGGGCTGTAGCGCACGTCACCGGTACACTGCTTGGCGTTGGTGACTTTCACCTGGTTGTCGATGCGAATGCTGGCAATCGGCGGCTCGACCGATACAATCACCCGCCCCGAATCATTGCGGGTCACGAAGCGCAGGGCCTTTAGGTTGACCAGCAAGGCGTCGGGCTTGACCAGGAACGGCTTGTTCTCATCGTTGCCGTCGTCGTTGAACTCGGGTAATTGCGGCTGGTTGAAGAAGTTACGGTCTAGCACCAGATCGCCGGTGACTTGCTGAACGCCATTGGCGCGCAGGTCGCGCATCAGCAGCCAGAGCTTTTCCATGTTCAGCTTGGGGTCGCCGCCGCCCTTGAGGTACAGGTTGCCGCGCAATACGCCGCCGCTGAGGGCGCCATCGGTGTAGAACTCGGTCTTCCACTGATGGTTGGGGCCGAGCATTTCCAGGGCCGCATAAGTGGTGACCAGCTTCATGGTGGAAGCCGGGTTAACCGAGACGTCGGCGTTGAAAACCGTAGGGGTACCAGGGCCGTTCAGGGGCAGCATCACCAGGGACAGCGCGGTATTTTGCAGCTTGGCTTTCTGCAAGGCCTGCGCAACGCTGGGTGGCAGGGTGTTATTGACGGGAGCAGCGGAAACGGAAAAGGCCAGGGGCAAGACAACACTGGCAAGTAACACTGAACGCAAAGATTTGATCATAAGAAATAAAACCCTACTGCTGAGGAGGGTGAAAAAGGCGAGGGGTACGGAAGAAAATCCCTCATTGGTCACGAAAGTGTCGGCATTATGCCCCAAGCTGGCGCTGCTTGTAGCTGAACGATAGCCGCTAATCGCGGTTTTTTTGCGCGCATTTGCCCGTCGGTCCCAGAGAGTCGGGCAATTGCCGCCTTAAACTGCTAAAGTGCCGCCCGTTAATACTTATGAGGATTGTTCCAATGGCGACTAACCGTTCCCAGCGTCTGCGCAAAAAACTGTGCGTTGATGAATTTCAAGAGCTGGGTTTCGAACTGAACCTGGACTTCAACGAAGGCCTGAGTGAAGAAGCTATCGACGCTTTCCTCGAAGCATTCATCAAAGAAGCCATGGAAGCCAATGGCCTGGGCTATGTCGGCGGCGATGACTATGGTCTGGTTTGCCTGCAAAAGCGTGGCTCGGTCTCCGAAGAGCAGCGTGCTGCGGTCGAAGCCTGGCTGAAAACCCGTTCCGAGCTGACCAAGGCTGAAGTCAGCCCGTTGCTGGACGTGTGGTATCCGGAAAAGCCGATCAACGCGGCTAAGTGATACTGAAAAAAACGGCGACCTGAGGGTCGCCGTTTTTTTATGCCTTGCGCCAATTCAGAATCAGCAGCGTCAACACCCCCGCCACAATCCCCCAGAACGCCGAACCGATGGAAAACAACGTCAAGCCTGACGCCGTGACCATAAAGGTAATCAGCGCCGCTTCCCGTTCCTTCGGCTCATTCATGGCGATGCTCAAGCCATTGATGATCGAGCCAAACAGCGCCAACGCCGCAATCGACAGCACCAGTTCCTTGGGCAGGGCTGCGAACAGTGCTGCCAGCGTGGCGCCGAATACCCCGGCAATCCCATAGAACACCCCACACCACACCGCAGCGGTGTAGCGCTTGTTGCGGTCTTCATGGGCGTGCGGCCCGGTGCAGATTGCGGCGCTGATCGCCGCCAGGTTGATGCCGTGGGAGCCGAACGGTGCCAGCACCAATGACGCCAGGCCGGTGGTGGTGATCAATGGTGACGCCGGCACGGTGTAGCCGTCGGCCCGCAGCACGGCTACGCCGGGCATGTTCTGCGAGGTCATGGCCACCACGAACAGCGGGATGCCGATGCTGATGGTCGCCGCCAGCGAGAAGTGCGGCGTGGTCCACACAGGCGTCGCCACCTCCAGATGAAAGCCGCTGAAGTCCAGCAGCCCCATCAGCCCTGACAAGGCGGTGCCGATGAGCAGGGCGGCCAGCACGGCATAGCGCGGCGACAGACGCTTGATGATCAGGTAGGTGAAGAACATCCCCAGCACCAGCCCGGTACGGTGCTGGGCGGCGACGAAAATTTCGCTGCCGATCTTGAACAGAATCCCGGCCAGCAGCGCCGCCGCCAATGACGCCGGAATCCGCTTGACCAGCGTCTCAAAGCTGCCGGTCAACCCGCAGAGCGTCACCAATACAGCGCAGGTGATGTAAGCACCGATGGCCTCGCCATAGCTCACCCCGCCCAGGCTTGTGATCAGCAGCGCCGCGCCAGGGGTGGACCAGGCGATGGTGATTGGTGTGCGATAGCGCAGGGACAGGCCGATGCTGCACACCGCCATGCCGATGGAGATCGCCCAGATCCACGAAGAAATCTGCGCCGTGGTCAAGCCGGCGGCCTGGCCGGCCTGGAACATCAGCACCAGGGAGCTGGTATAGCCGGTCATCATGGCGATAAAGCCGGCGACGACGGCCGACGCAGAAGTGTCGGCCAGCGGGCGCAAGGGCGCTTGGGTGGCGTCGGTCATGGAGCGATGATCCTTGTGTCAGGCTTTCCTGTAGGAGCGAGCAAGCTCGCTCCTACAAAGAGGGCGTGGGAAATCGTGGAATCAAGCCTAAACTCAAACGTAACGAGTCATTGCAATACAGCCGAGGCCGCAAACAGCCGTACAGTGTGTTGGCGCAGTGGGTTGTGTACAATGTGCGCTGTTTTTAGGTGATACTTGCCAGCGACACGCTGTTGCCGTATTACCGTTAATTCGCCGTTCTCAAACCCGAGTGCCCATGAACGAACAGTTGCAACCTCTCAAGAAACAACCGCGAGCCGGCAAGGCCGGTCGCAGCGGAACCCAGGACGATATCGTCTATGCGCATATCTTCGAGGCGATCCTTGAACAACGCCTGGCGCCCGGAACCAAATTGAGTGAAGAGGCACTGGGCGAGATCTTCGGCGTGAGCCGCACCATCATTCGCCGCGCGCTGTCGCGCCTGGCCCATGAAAGCGTGGTACTGCTGCGGCCCAATCGCGGTGCGGTGGTTGCCAGCCCAAGCGTCGAAGAAGCGCGTCAGGTGTTCATGGCCCGGCGCCTGGTGGAGCGGGCGATCACGGAGTTGGCGGTGCAGCACGCCACGGCCGAGCAGTTGGCCGAGTTGCGCCAGATGGTCAACGACGAGCGCGACAGCTTCTCGCGCGGTGACCGTGGCGCCGGTATCCGTCTCTCTGGCGAATTCCATTTGAAGCTGGCCGAAGCCGCGAAGAACGCGCCGCTGATCAGCTTCCAGCGCAGCCTGGTGTCCCAGACGTCATTGATCATCGCCCAGTACGAAAGCGGCAACCGCTCGCACTGTTCCTACGATGAGCACACCCAGTTGATCGACGCGATCGAAGCCCGGGATGCGACGTTGGCGGTGAACTTGATGATGCATCACATGGATCACATCGACAGCAAGCTCAACCTCGATGAAGAGAGTGCGTCGGATGATTTGCATGCGGTGTTTTCGCATCTTTTACAGACTAAAAAACCTGGGCGCTCGTCTGTAAAGTTGTAAACCCAATCAAATGTGGGAGCAGGCTTGTGTGGGGGGCTTGCCCGCGATGCAGGCGCCGCGGTGTATCAGTTACACCGCGGTGATGCTATCGCAGGCAAGCCAGCTCCCACACAAGCCTGCTCCCACATTTGTTGTATGTAGCTTGAATCAGCGCTGGTGCACCAGTTGCCCGGCTGCATAGGTTTGCAACACCGTCCGGTCATCCCCCAACGTCATCAGCACAAACAACGTCTCGGCAATGTTATTGGCCTGTTTCAGGCGATAGCTCAGCAGCGGCGTGGCGTTGTAATCCAATACCAGGAAGTCTGCATCGGTACCCGGCTGCAACGTGCCGATCTTGTCTTCCAGGCGCAGCGCTCGAGCGCCGCCCAGGGTCGCCAGGTACAGCGACTTGAACGGGTTCAAGCGCGCACCTTGCAGCTGCATGACCTTGTACGCTTCGTTCAGGGTTTGCAGCAGCGAGAAGCTGGTGCCGCCACCCACGTCGGTGCCCAGGCCCACGTTCAAGTTGTGTTTCTCGGCCATCGGCAGGTTGAACAACCCACTCCCGAGGAAGAAGTTCGAAGTCGGGCAGAACGCCACCGCCGAACCAGTCTCTGCCAGCCGTGCGCATTCGTCGTCGCACAGGTGTACGCCGTGGGCAAACACCGAGCGCTCGCCGAGCAGCTTGTAATGGTCGTAGACATCCAGGTAGCCGTTGCGCTCCGGAAACAGCTCATTGACCCACTCGATTTCCTGCTTGTTCTCGCTGATGTGGGTCTGCATGTACAGGTCTGGGTACTCGCCCAGCAACTGACCGGCCAGCGTCAGTTGCTCCGGCGTGCTCGTAGGGGCGAAGCGTGGCGTCACCGCGTAATGCAGGCGCCCCTTGCCGTGCCAGCGTTCGATCAGCGCCTTGCTTTCCTGATAGCCGGATTCGGCGGTGTCGGTGAGGTAGTCCGGCGCGTTGCGGTCCATCATCACCTTGCCGGCGATCATGCGCAGGTCGAGTTTCTCGGCCGCTTCAAAGAATGCATTCACCGATTGCGGGTGCACGCTGCCGAACACCAGCGCCGTGGTGGTGCCGTTGCGCAGCAGTTCCTTGATGAAGATATCGGCGACTTCTTCGGCGTGAGCCTTGTCGGCAAACTGGCTTTCACAGGGGAAGGTGTAGGTGTTGAGCCAGTCCAGCAACTGCTCGCCATAGGCGCCGACCATACCGGTCTGCGGCAGGTGGATATGGGTGTCGATCAAGCCAGGGGTGATCAGCGCGTCCTGGTAATGGGTGATGTCGATATCGGCGGGCAGGCTCGGCAGCAGGTCGCTGGCGTGCCCAAGGGCACTGATCTGGCCGTTGTCGATCACCAGCAGGCCGTCCTCGAAATATTCATAGGAGGCTTCGACCCCCACGATGGCAGGGTCGGCGATGCTGTGCAGGATGGCGGCACGGTAGGCTTTGCGAGTCAAAGGCATGATCGTCTCAATTCAGATAGCGTGGCTGCGGCGCGAAGCCGGCAGCAGTTTGGCAATAGGTTCGGCGCCGGCAAGGTGCTGGCCGAAATTGGCGTTATAGGTGGCGATGATTTCGCCGGCGATGGAGATGGCGATCTCCACCGGAAGCTTGCCCTTGACCTCGGGGAGGCCCATGGGGCAACGCATGCGTTGCAACTGCGCGGCGTCAAAGCCGCGATCACGCAGGCGGTGTTCGAATTTGACCCGCTTGGTTTTCGAGCCGATCAGGCCGAAGTACGCGAAGTCGTTGCGCTTGAGCAGGGCGGCGGTCAGTTCCAGGTCCAGCGCGTGGTTGTGGGTCATGACGATGCAGTAGCTGCCTGCAGGCAGGTCGGCAATTTCGTCGACCGGCTCTTCGCTGACGATTTTACGCACGCCTTGGGGGATGTGCTGCGGGAATTCCTGCTCGCGGGAATCGATCCAGCGCACCCGGCAGGGCAGACTCGCCAGCAATGGCACCAACGCACGGCCGACGTGGCCGGCGCCAAACACGGCGATGTGCGCTTGCGCCTGGCCCATGGGTTCGAACAGCAGCACGGTCACGCCGCCGCAGCACTGGCCCAGGCTGGCGCCGAGGCTGAAGCGCTCCAGATGGGTGTTCTGCTGCCCGCGCACCAGCATGTCCCGGGCGATCTGCATCGCCTTGTATTCCAGGTGCCCGCCGCCGATGGTGTCGAAGGTGTGCGCGGCGCTGATGACCATTTTGGAACCGGCGTTGCGCGGGGTTGAGCCGAGTTCTTCGATGATGGTGACGAGCACGCAGGGTTCGCCCTGGTTTTGCAGGGTGGCGAGGGCGCTGATCCAGTTGTCCATGTCTACCTCAACATTTCTGCTGTTAGTTCGGCCGCTATCGCAGGCAAGCCAGCTCCCACATTGGAATGCATTTCAAATGTGGGAGCGGGCTTGCTCGCGAAGGTCGCGCCTCGGTCTAGAGCGAAGCCATCTCAGTGTCAGCCTCGACAGCCTTCGCCGCCCGCAACTGCCGCATCTGTTCACACCCCCACAACACCCGCTCGGGCGTGGCCGGCGCATCGATCCTGGGCTGCTGGCGATAGTCAGCCAAGCTCGCCACCGCATCCTTGATTGCACACCACGAAGCAATCCCGAGCATGAACGGCGGCTCACCCACGGCCTTGGAATGGAACACCGTGTCCTCCGGGTTCTTGCGGTTCTCTACCAGCTTCACCCGCAGGTCCAGCGGCATGTCGGCCACTGCCGGGATCTTGTAGCTGGCCGGGCCGTTGGTCACCAGCTTGCCCTTGTTGTTCCACACCAGCTCTTCCATGGTCAGCCAGCCCATGCCCTGGATGAAGCCGCCTTCCACCTGGCCGATGTCGATGGCCGGGTTCAGCGAAGCGCCGACGTCATGCAGGATGTCGGTGCGCAGCATTTTGTATTCACCGGTCAGAGTGTCGACGATCACTTCGCAGCAAGCCGCCCCGAAGGCGTAGTAGTAGAACGGTCGCCCGCGTGACTGGCTGCGGTCGTAGAAAATTTTCGGGGTTTTGTAGAAACCTGTGCTGGAGAGCGATACCTGGGCGAAATACGCCTGCTGGATCAACGCCTCGAAGCTCAGGATCTGCTCGCGCACGCGCACATGGCCGTTGCGAAATTCCACGTCCGCCTCGCTCACGTCGTATTTGCGCGCCGCAAATTCCACCAGGCGCTGCTTGATGGTTTCGGCCGCATTCTGCGCGGCCTTGCCGTTCAGGTCGGCGCCGCTGGAGGCGGCGGTGGGCGAAGTGTTGGGTACCTTGTCGGTGTTGGTGGCGGTGATCTGGACGCGGTCGATTTCGACCTGGAATACCTCGGCCACGACTTGCGCGACCTTGGTATTCAAGCCCTGGCCCATCTCGGTGCCGCCGTGGTTCAGGTGGATGCTGCCGTCGGTGTAGATATGGATCAGTGCCCCGGCCTGGTTGAGGAAGCTGGCGGTGAACGAAATACCGAATTTCACCGGGGTCAGCGCCAGGCCTTTTTTCAGGATCGGGCTGTGGGCGTTGTAGAGGCGGATTGCTTCGCGGCGCTCTGCGTACTGGCTGCTGGCCTCAAGCTCGGCGGTCATTTCTTCGAGCATGTTGTGCTCGACGGTCTGGTAGTAGTGGGTAACGTTGCGCTCGGTCTTGCCGTAGTAGTTGGCCTTGCGCACCGCCAGCGGGTCTTGGCCCAGATGGCGCGCGATGGCGTCCATTACCTCTTCGATGGCGACCATGCCTTGGGGGCCGCCGAAGCCGCGATAGGCGGTGTTGGAGGCCGTGTTGGTCTTGCAGCGATGGCCATTGACCGTGGCGTCGCCCAGGTAATACGAGTTGTCGGCGTGGAACATGGCGCGGTCGACAATCGAGTTGGACAGGTCCGGCGAACAACCGCAGTTACCCGCCAGTTCCAGGTTGATGCCGTGCAGTCGGCCGTTGTCGTCAAACCCCACGTCGTATTCGATATAGAAGGGGTGACGCTTGCCGGTCATCAGCATGTCTTCGACCCGTGGCAGGCGCATTTTGGTCGGCTGGCCAGTGAGGCGCGCCACCACGGCGCACAGGCATGCCGGGCTGGCGGCCTGGGTTTCCTTGCCGCCAAAGCCACCGCCCATGCGGCGCATGTCGACCACGATCTTGTTCATCGACACATCCAGCACTTCGGCCACCAGCTTCTGCACTTCGGTGGGGTTTTGCGTGGAACAGTAGACGATCATGCCGCCGTCTTCGGTGGGCATCACCGAAGAAATCTGGGTTTCCAGATAAAAGTGTTCCTGGCCACCGATATGCAAAGTGCCCTGGATACGGTGCTTGGCGCTTGCCAGCGCAGTGGCCGAATCGCCGCGCTGGTGGGTGTGGCTGTCGAGCACGAAGTGCTTGTTGCGAAACGCCTCGACCACATCCAGCACCGGTTCCAGGTCTTCATATTCGATCACCGCCGCCATCGCCGCCTTGCGTGCGGTCTCCAGGTCGCGGGCGGCCACGGCCAGTACCACCTGGCCGACGAACTGCACGGTGTCGATGGCCAGCAGCGGGTCGCCGGGCATCAACGGGCCAATGTCTTTCAGGCCCGGTACGTCTTCATGGGTGATGGCAATGCGTACGCCGTCGAAGGCGTAGCAGGGCGCGGTGTCGATGCTGATGATCCGGGCATGGGCGCGGTCGGACATGCGCGCATACAGGTGCAACTGGTTGGGAAATTCCAGGCGGTCGTCGATGTACTGCGCTTCACCGCTGACGTGCTTGGCGGCGCTGTCATGCTTGACGCTGCGACCTACCCCGGTGGTGAGGTCCTGGGCAAAGAGTGCGGCAAGTTCGGCCTGGGTTTTTACCACGGCGTGATGGTTAGACATAAGCGGTCACCCGAGTCTCGATGTGCGGCGTTTGCAGTTCGATGAAGTATTTGCGCAGCAGGTTCTGCGCGCTGAGCAGGCGGTATTCCTTGCTGGCGCGGAAGTCCGACAGTGGGGTGAAGTCCTGTGCCAGGGCGGCGCAGGCTTTCTCGACCGTGGCCAAGTTCCAGATGGCGCCCACCAACGCGGCCTCGCAATTTTTTGCGCGTTTTGGTGTGGCGGCCATGCCTCCGAAGGCAACGCGAGCCGCGCTGATCACACCGTTGTCGATGTTCAGGTTGAACGCCGCGCACACCGCGGAAATATCGTCGTCCAGGCGCTTGGACACCTTGTAGGCCCGGAACAGCGTGTGGCCCTTGGGCACGATGATGGTCTCGATGAACTCGCTGTCCTGGCGCGCGGTGACGCGGTAGTCGATGAAATAGTCTTCCAGCGCCAGGGTGCGGCGGGTGTTGCCTTTGCACAGTACGATCTGCGCGCCCAGGGCAATCAGCAGCGGCGGCGAATCACCAATGGGCGAAGCGTTGCCGATATTGCCGCCCAGGGTGCCCTGGTTACGAATTTGCAGGGAGGCGAAGCGGTGCAGCAGTTCGCCGAAGTCCGGGTATTCGTGGTGCAGCGCGGCGTAGCAGTCGGAGAGGGCGGTGGCCGCGCCGATTTCCAGGCGGTCGTCGAACTGCTCGATGCGCTTCATGGCTTCAATGTTGCCGACGTAGATCATCACCGGCAGGGTGCGGTGGAACTGGGTGACCTCCAGCGCCAGGTCAGTGCCGCCGGCCAGCAGGCGGGCTTGCGGATAGGCGTCATAGAGGTCGGCCAGGTCGGCGACGGTCAGTGGCACCAGGCAGCGCTTGTCACCGCTGTTGAGTTCACCGGTTTGCGTCGGCGCGATGGCCTTGAGGCGGGCGATGGTTTCAGCCTGGCGGCTGTCGAATTGATCCTGGGGCTTGTTGCAGCAGGCCTGTTCGGCGGCGGCGAGGATCGGGCGATAACCGGTGCAACGACACAGGTTGCCGGCCAGGGCTTCATGGGCTTTCTGGCTGTCGGGGGCATCGCTGTTCTTTTGCAGGGCAAACAGCGACATCACAAAACCTGGGGTACAAAAGCCGCACTGCGAACCGTGGCACTCGACCATGGCCTGTTGCACGCTGTGCAGTTGGCCCTGATGCTTGAGGTCTTCGACGCTGATCAGTTGTTTGCCGTGCAGTGACGACACGAACGTCAGGCAGGAATTGAGGCTGCGATAACGAATCTGCTCGACGCCTTGCTCGTCGGTGTGCAACTCGCCGACCACCACGGTGCACGCGCCACAGTCGCCGCTGGCGCAGCCTTCCTTGGTACCGGATTTGCCCACATGCTCGCGCAGATAGTTGAGCACGGTCAGGTTGGGGTCCAGGGCGTGCTCGCTACGGAGTTCCTGGTTAAGTAAAAACTGGATCACGGAAGGCCTCGCAGACTCATTATTGTTGTTAACCGCTTTGCGCCGAATCTAGTCATGTCTGACTTTTCGGTCAATGGTTTTCTGACCTAAGGGTCAAGAAAATACGATCACAACACTTTCAATTATGGTCCAGTCTTCTGGAACCGGCGTTTTTGGCGGCTTACAGGCTTTCAACGTTGCTTATTTCGTGCCAAATTCGCCACGGTGGGCGTAGCGCCATCAGCGGGCCAATGCGCTACACTGCCGCGCTTGTACCGATAGCAGATTTTGAAGGGAAAACATGACGTTCAAGGCGCCGGACAGTCTCGCCGAGCAAATTGCTCACCACCTCGCCGAACGTATCATTCGCGGCGATCTCAAGCCTGGGGAGCGGATCCAGGAACAGAAAGTCACGCTGGCGCTCAACGTCAGCCGTGGTTCCGTGCGCGAAGCTTTGCTGATCCTTGAGCGCCGCCATCTGATTGCGATCCTGCCGCGCCGTGGCGCCCACGTCACCGAACTCACCGCGCACAAGGTGCAGAGCCTGTGTACGTTGATGGGCGAGATGTACATCCTGCTCGGCAATGCGGTTGCCGAAGGCTGGCAGACCCAGGCCGACATGGCTCCGTTCCTGCAGATCCAGCAACGCCTGCATCTGAGCCTGGAGCGCGAGGACATCCGCGCCTTCGTCGAAGAAAGCTTCAATGTGATGCGCGCTGCATACCCCTTCGCCAACAATCCGTATTTGCAGGAAACCGTCGAGAACCTGCAGCCGGCGATGAACCGCGCCTATTACCTGGCCCTGGATCAGCGCAAGGCGTCCATGAGCGAGTTCCTGGCGCTGTTCGAGCAATTGCTCGCCGCAGTACTGGCCCGTGACTTGGTGCAGATACGTGGGGTGCTCACCGCCTACTGCCAGCGCAGTAGCTCGCTGGTCATCGCTGCGTTGGCGGACGCCTAAGCGTGCGGCTCAAGTGCATCAAGTTGGCGGGGTTCAAATCCTTCGTCGACCCGACTACCGTCAACTTCCCCAGCAACATGGCGGCGGTGGTGGGGCCCAATGGTTGCGGCAAGTCGAACATCATCGACGCCGTGCGTTGGGTGATGGGCGAGAGCTCGGCGAAAAACCTGCGCGGCGAGTCGATGACCGACGTCATCTTCAACGGCTCCACCAGCCGCAAGCCGGTGAGCCAGGCCAGTATCGAACTGGTATTCGATAATTCCGACGGCACCCTGATCGGCGAATACGCAGCCTACGCGGAAATTTCCATCCGTCGTAAAGTCACCCGCGACAGCCAGAACAGTTACTTCCTCAACGGCACCAAGTGTCGCCGTCGCGATATCACCGATATCTTCCTTGGCACTGGCCTGGGCCCGCGCAGCTACTCCATCATCGAACAGGGCATGATCTCCAAGCTGATCGAAGCCAAGCCCGAAGACCTGCGCAACTTTATCGAAGAAGCGGCTGGCATCTCCAAATACAAGGAGCGCCGCCGCGAGACTGAAAACCGTATCCGCCGCACCCACGAAAACCTCGCCCGCCTCACCGACCTGCGCGAGGAGCTGGAGCGCCAGCTCGAACGCCTGCACCGCCAGGCCCAGGCCGCCGAGAAGTATCAGGAATACAAGGGTGAAGAGCGCCAGCTCAAGGCGCAATTGTCGGCCCTGCGCTGGCAAGCATTGAATGACCAGGTGGGCCAGCGCGAAGCGATTATTGGCACCCAGGAAGTCAGTTTTGAAGCGCTGGTGGCCGAGCAGCGTAATGCCGACGCCAGCATTGAGCGCTTGCGTGACGGCCACCATGAGTTGTCCGAGCGCTTCAATCTGGTGCAAGGCCGCTTCTATTCGGTGGGCGGTGACATTGCCCGGGTTGAGCAGAGTATCCAGCACGGCCAGCAGCGTTTGCGCCAGTTGCAGGATGACTTGAAGGAAGCCGAACGCGCACGCCTGGAAACCGAATCGCACCTGGGCCATGACCGTACCTTGCTGCTGACCCTGGGCGAAGAGCTGGACATGCTCACCCCCGAGCAGGAAATCACCAGCGCCGCCGCCGAAGAAGCCGCCGCCGCCCTGGAAGAATCCGAAGCCACCATGCACGGCTGGCAGGAACAGTGGGACGCCTTCAACCTGCGATCCGCTGAGCCGCGCCGCCAGGCCGAGGTGCAGCAGTCGCGCATCCAGCAGTTGGAAACCAGCATGGAACGCCTGGCCGAGCGCCAGCGCCGTCTGCAGGAAGAGCGTGTCCTGCTCGCTGCCGACCCGGAAGACGCGGCGATCATGGCGCTGAGCGAACAACTGGCCGAAAGCGAAATGACCCTGGAAGAGCTGGAGGCCAGCGAAGAACAGCAAGTGGAGCGCCTGGAGCAACTGCGCCAGCAATTGCACACCGCGACCCAGGCGCAGCAGCAAGCCCAGGGCGACTTGCAGCGGCTCAATGGTCGGTTGGCTTCGTTGGAAGCCTTGCAGCAAGCCGCGCTCGACCCCGGCACTGGCACTGCCGAATGGCTGCGCGACCAACATTTGGCCGAGCGCCCGCGCCTGGCCGAAGGCTTGAAAGTCGAAGCCGGCTGGGAACTGGCGGTGGAAACCGTGCTGGGTGCCGATCTGCAAGCGGTGCTGGTAGATGATTTCGGCGGCTTTGACCTGGCCGGGTTTGCCCAGGGCGATTTGCGCCTGCTCAGCCCGGCGCCCGAGGGTGCAAGGGTACCGGGCAGCTTGCTGGACAAGGTCGAGGCGGCGATGGATCTGTCGCCATGGTTGGGCCAGGTCAGGCCCGTGGAGTCCCTTGAGCAAGCCTTGGCCCAACGCGGCCAATTGGAGGGCGGCGAAAGCCTGATCAGCCGCGATGGTTATTGGGTCGGCCGCCACTTCCTGCGCGTGCGCCGGGCCAGTGAGGCGGAAAGTGGCGTATTGGCCCGTGGCCAGGAAATCGTCAACCTGAGCGCCGAGCGTGAAGAACGCGAAGCCACACTGGAAAGCCTGGAAACCGAACTGCAAACCCTGCGCGCTACCCAGCGCCAGCAGGAAACCGGCCGCGAACACCTGCGTCGGCTGTTGCAGGACGAAGCGCGCCAGCAAGGCGAGTTGAAAGCCCAATTGTCTGCGAGCAGGGCCAAGGTGGAGCAATTGACCCTGCGCCGCACCCGTCTTGACGAAGAAGTGGCCGAAATGGGCGAACAGCGCGCCCTGGAACACGAACAGATCGGTGAAGCGCGCCTGCACTTGCAGGAGGCCCTCGACAGCATGGCCCTGGACACCGAACAGCGCGAGTTACTGCTGGCCCAGCGCGACAGCCTGCGCGAGCGCCTTGACCGCGTGCGCCAGGAAGCCCGGCAGCACAAGGACCACGCCCATCAGTTGGCCGTACGCCTGGGCTCGTTGCGCGCCCAGCATGATTCCACACGCCAAGCCCTTGAGCGCCTGGAGATGCAGTCCGAACGCCTGACCGAAAAGCGCGAGCAACTGAGCCTCAACCTGGAGGAGGGCGAGGCACCGCTGGAAGAGCTGCGCCTCAAGCTTGAGGAATTGCTCGACAAGCGCATGACCGTCGATGTCGAACTCAAGACCGCCCAGATCGCCCTGGAAGACGCCGACCGTGAACTGCGCGACGCCGAAAAGCGTCGCACCATGGCCGAGCAGCAATCGCAGTTGATCCGCGGCCAGCTCGAACAACAGCGTATGGAATGGCAAGCCCTCAGCGTGCGCCGCAAGACCTTGCAAGACCAATTGCTGGAAGACGGCTATGACCTGCACGGCGTGCTCAACACCCTGACCGTCCAGGCCAACGAGAAAGACGCCGAAGAAGAACTTGAACGGATTGCCGCACGTATTCAACGCCTGGGCGCGATCAACCTCGCCGCTATCGATGAGTACCAGCAGCAGTCCGAGCGTAAACGTTATCTGGATGCCCAGGACGCCGATCTGGTTGAAGCCCTGGACACCCTGGAAAACGTGATCCGCAAGATCGACAAGGAAACCCGCAACCGCTTCAAAGATACCTTTGATCAGATTAATGGCGGTTTACAGGCGTTATTCCCAAAAGTTTTCGGTGGTGGCAGCGCCTACTTGGAACTGACGGGCGAAGATCTACTCGATACAGGGGTAACGATCATGGCGCGGCCTCCGGGCAAGAAGAACAGCACCATCCATTTATTGTCCGGCGGCGAAAAAGCCCTGACCGCATTGGCTCTGGTATTTGCCATCTTCAAGTTGAACCCGGCGCCGTTCTGCATGCTCGACGAAGTTGACGCGCCGCTGGATGACGCTAACGTTGGACGCTACGCTCGGTTGGTCAAAGAGATGTCCCAGACCGTGCAGTTCATCTATATCACCCACAACAAGATCGCCATGGAAATGGCCGACCAGTTGATGGGGGTGACGATGCATGAGCCCGGATGTTCGCGATTGGTAGCGGTGGATGTGGAAGAGGCGATGGCGATGGTGGAATCCTGAGCCACGCCGGGAGAGAGAATTTACAGCACGCTGTAGGGCGATTTACCGGTCTGGGGAAAGTGGCAAATGGACATATTTGTTCAAGGCATTTTGACAGACGGTGTAAAGTTATCTTTGGTCGTGCTAGTTTAATGTCAATTTTTCGTGTGCGTGGGCAAAACGTCAGTCAGAACATAGAGTTGGCGCCACGTTTTAAAGCGGTTTGCACGGTGCTAAACCCCTTATTTTTCAGCATTTTTTATTAGAGGCACGGGATTACATGGAAATCGGTCTGCGCGAGTGGCTGATCGTCATCGGCATTATTGTCATTGCCGGTATTCTTTTTGATGGCTGGCGCCGCATGCGCGGTGGCAAGGGCAAGCTCAAGTTCCGGCTGGACCGAAACCTGTCCAACTTGCCTGACGACGACGGCGCCGCCGAGCTGCTGGGGCCGCCCCGTGTGCTGGATACCCATAAAGAGCCGCAACTGGATGAGCACGACCTGCCGTCGATGAGCGCCCCGCTGCGTGAAGCCCGCGAGCCGTCGTCCAAACGTGGCAAGCGCGGTAGCGCGGCGGTTGCCGAGCCGCACCAGGGCGACCTGAACCTCGACGTCGATGATGGCCCGAGTTTCAGCAGCCGCGATGACGATTTCCCGGACGAGACGTCCGCCAAGAGTGCGGCGCGCCAATCGGTCAACGATCAGCCGGCTGCCGAAGAAGTCCTGGTCATCAGCGTGATCTGCCGCGATGCCGGCGGTTTCAAAGGCCCGGCACTCTTGCAGAACATCCTCGAAAGCGGCCTGCGTTTTGGCGAGATGGATATCTTCCATCGTCACGAAAGCATGGCCGGTAACGGCGAAGTGCTGTTCTCCATGGCCAACGCGGTCAAGCCCGGCACGTTCGATCTGGACGATATCGACCTGTTCAGCACCCCGGCGGTGAGTTTCTTCCTTGGCCTGCCAGGCCCGCGTCACCCGAAACAAGCGTTCGACGTGATGGTAGCCGCTGCCCGCAAGCTGTCCCAGGAACTCAACGGCGAGCTCAAGGACGACCAGCGCAGCGTGCTCACCGCCCAGACCATCGAACACTACCGTCAGCGCATCGTCGAGTTCGAGCGTCGCGCCCTGACACAGAAACGCTGAGGATCGATCTTAAGCGTTGTCTGTAGAATCCGTGCACTAACATATTGAGCAGCTTCGGCTGCTCTTTTGCTTTATGAGAGAACACCCATGACCGCCGCCCATACCCGCATCCTCGAACTGCGCGCTGAACTGGATCAGCACAACTATCGCTACCACGTCCTCGACGAGCCGAGCATTCCGGACGCCGAATACGACCGCCTGTTCCACGAGCTCAAGGCCCTGGAGGCCGAGCACCCGGAACTGGTGACGCGTGATTCGCCGACGCAGCGGGTCGGCAGTGCGGCATTGTCGGCGTTCACCCAGGTCAAGCACGAGATCCCGATGCTCAGCCTGGGCAACGCCTTCGATGAAACCACCATGCTGGAGTTTGATCGTCGGGTCACCGAGGGCCTTGATCTGCCGGTGGGTGATCTGTTTGGCGCTGGCGCGGCGGTGGAATACAGCTGCGAGCCGAAGCTGGATGGCCTGGCGGTCAGCCTGCTGTACCAGGATGGCGAGCTGGTGCGCGGTGCCACCCGGGGCGACGGCACCACCGGCGAGGACATCAGCGTCAATGTGCGCACCGTGCGCAATATCCCCCTGAAACTGCACGGCACGGGCTGGCCGGCCACCCTGGAAGTGCGCGGTGAAGTGTTCATGTCCAAGGCCGGTTTCGAGCGATTGAACGCCTCGCAACTGGAAGTGGGCGGCAAGACCTTCGCCAACCCGCGCAACGCCGCGGCGGGCAGCCTGCGCCAACTGGACTCGAAGATCACCGCCAGTCGCCCGCTGGAATTCTGCTGCTATGGCATCGGCCAGGTGACCGCGGATATCAGCGACACCCATATCGGCAACCTCAAGCAGTTGCAGAAGTGGGGGATGCCGATCAGCCACGAGTTGAAGCTGGCCAAGGGTATCCAGGAGTGCCTGGACTACTACCGCGACATCGGCGAGCGCCGCAATGCGCTGGGCTATGAAATCGACGGCGTGGTGTTCAAGGTCAACAGCATTGCCTACCAGCGTGAACTGGGCTTCCGTGCCCGCGAGCCGCGCTGGGCGATCGCGCACAAATTCCCGGCCATGGAAGAACTCACCGAGCTGCTCGACGTGGAGTTCCAGGTCGGTCGTACCGGTGCCGTCACGCCGGTGGCGCGCCTCAAGCCGGTCAAGGTGGCCGGCGTGACCGTGTCCAATGCCACCCTGCATAACATGGATGAGGTTGCCCGCCTGGGGCTGATGGTCGGCGACACCGTGATCATCCGCCGCGCCGGTGATGTGATTCCGCAGGTGGTCTCGGTGGTCACCGAACGCCGCCCGGAAAACGCCCGCGCCGTGCAGATCCCGCAGAATTGCCCGGTGTGCGGTTCCCATGTGGAGCGCACGCAACTGGTCAAGCGTAGCAAGGGCAAGGAAACCGTCAGCGAAGGCGCGGTGTACCGTTGCGTCGGGCGCCTGGCCTGCGGCGCGCAGCTCAAGCAGGCAATCATTCATTTCGTCTCGCGCCGGGCCATGGACATTGACGGCCTGGGCGACAAGACCATCGAGCAACTGGTGGATGAACAGCTCATCGGTTCGCCGGCCGATCTCTACAAGCTCAAATATGAACAGATCATCGACCTGGAAGGCTTTGCCGATATTTCCAGCAAGAAGCTGATCAGCGCCATCGAAAACAGCAAGACCCCGACCCTGGCGCGCTTCATCTACGCCTTGGGCATTCCCGACGTGGGCGAGGAGACGGCCAAAGTCCTGGCGCGCTCGCTGGCGTCCCTGGAGCGCGTTCAAAAGGCGTTGCCAGAGGTGCTGACGTACTTGCCGGATGTAGGGCTGGAAGTGGCCCATGAGATCCATAGCTTCTTTGAAGACGGCCACAATCAGCAGGTGATTGGCGCGCTGTTGTCACCGGACGAGTGCGGCCTGCAATTGCAGGAGCAGGGCGAGCTCAGCGCGGAATTCGCCGCCAGCACCACCTTGGGCGGTTTGCTCGACAAGCTGCACGTGCCGTCTGTGGGGCCAGGTGCTGCGCAGAAGCTCGCGGACAAGTTCGGTTCGCTGGAGGGCGTAATCAAGGCTGACTGGCTCGATATGCGCCAGGCGCTGCCCGAGAAACAAGCCAAGGCTGTACGGGACTTTTTCGATAATGCCGACAACGCCAGCCATGCCCTGGCCATCGAGCAGCAGCTCAAGGACTTTGGCATGCACTGGCAGAGCGAGAAAAAGGTCGTTGAAGGCTTGCCCGAAGCCGGGCACACCTGGGTACTCACGGGCTCCCTGGAGCTGATGAGCCGCGATGTGGCCAAGGACAAGCTCGAAAGCCTGGGGGCCAAGGTGGCCGGCTCCGTTTCGGCGAAAACCCACTGTGTGGTGGCGGGACCCGGCGCCGGCTCGAAACTGGCCAAGGCCAATGAACTGGGCCTGAAAGTACTGGACGAAGAGGCCTTCGTCGCCTTCCTGGCCAAGCACAACATCACCGTCTGATTGATCGTCCCCACTCCGCGTGGGAGCGATCTCTCAACACTGTAGGAGCGAGCTTGCTCGCGAAGAATCAAAGGGCGCCGCTGTAAATCAGGCGCCCCGCATTATCGTTAACGATCTTCGCGAGCAAGCTCGCTCCTACAGGGAGCAGAGGCATCTCCTGCACGTGTTGAACGATCTCTCCCGAGAAATGATCTAGTCTCTGTCACCCCAGGGAGAGATCGCCATGTTCCGCTACTTCGAGCAACTCAGCACGCGTATCGCCGCTCCGTTCATGGCCGAAACCGCGCGCAACAGCAAGGTGTGGCAATGCCGGTGTGGCCAGTCGCTGTTTTTTCGCAACAGCCAATGCCTGGCCTGCCAGGCGGCATTGGGTTACCAGCCGCAGCAAAGCCGCCTGTCGTCCTTGCAACCTGGGCCGGCGGTCGGTACTTGGCTGGCGGACGATAATCTCGATGCCGGCGCATTCCGGCGCTGTGCAAACCTCGATTCACCCGCCGCCTGCAACTGGCTGATTCCTGCTCACAGCACTGCACCGTTGTGCGTGGCCTGTAGCCTGAACCGCACCATTCCTGACCTATCAATTGCGGAAAACCACGAACGCTGGCGCAAGGTCGAAACCGCCAAACGCCGCTTGGTCGCGCAACTGATCAGCCTGGGCTTGCAAGTGCTGCCCAAGAGCGTTGATGAAGAGACTGGCCTGGCCTTCGACTTCATCGGCATCGACCTGGAAGGCAACGCGCCCACCACCGGTCACGCCAATGGGCTGATCACCCTGGACATCAAGGAAGCCGACGACGCCCACCGTGAAAAAGTCCGCGTACAGATGCGCGAGCCATACCGCACCTTGCTTGGCCATTTTCGCCATGAAGTCGGCCATTACTACTGGGATCGCCTGATCGCCAACGGTCACTGGCTCACACCTTTTCGCAACCTGTTCGGCGACGAACGCGCCAGTTATGCCGAGGCCCTCGACCGGCACTACCAGAACGGCCCGCGCCCGGACTGGCAACTCACCTGCGTGAGCGCCTATGCCACCATGCACCCCTGGGAAGACTGGGCCGAAACCTGGGCCCACTACCTGCACATGATGGACGCCGTGGACACGGCCCTGGGCTTTGGCATGAGCGCCCGCGAGATGGACCTGGATTACCAGCCATTCCCCCTGACCACACTCTACGACCCCCAACACCCTGGCGGTCCGGCATTCCTCTGCTTCGTCAATGCCTGGATCGAACTGGCCGGCATGCTCAACGAACTGTCCCGCGCCATGGGCCAGCCGGATTTCTACCCCTTCGTGCTACCGCCCGCGGTGATTGCCAAGCTGCACTTTATTCACCTGGTCATCCAGGAAGAGGGCGGCAGGGCCGATGGGGTTATGGCAAGTGCTTGAGCCTTCTCATTTTTTAATCCGGAACCAACGGTTGTAACTTCCGATGAGATGGGTACAATGGCGCGGCTTGCCGAGAGGCAGCGTCGTTATGGTGACCCCATCGGTCCCCCCGCAACGATTACCCGTGAACCTGGTCAGAGCCGGAAGGCAGCAGCCACAGCGGGAACATTGTGTGCCGGGGTGTGGCTGGTGGGGTTGCCTCCATAACGCTCCCTTCTGCAGTCCCTTCTAAAACTCAAGTTATTTTCAGCCAGTCATCTGTGATGCTTCTTGCACAGTGCATGACGGTCATTTCGCGTCTAGTGGCATACTCCCAAGCGTCTCTTTCCCTGGCTACGAGGCTCTATGCACTCGGAACATTTCGACTTATCCAGCCCCGTATTCTTGCCGATCACCGAGCACACCTGTGCGGGTTTGTTGGGCGGCGAGGGTATCGATGCGCTTGTAGCCCTGAGTGAGCCCGAATTGGCGGCGGTGTTGGTGATCCAGAACCTGGCGCAGGTGCCGGAAAGCGAGCTGAGCGCCAATGGTGCTGAAAAAGTGTTGGCCAAACTGATTGACTGGGCAGTAGATGCCAGCCATTCGGCCAGTGTGTCCCTGCTCTCTGAAGCGCAGCGGCTGTTCGATCAGAGGAAGCTGTATTTCGGCCTCAATGTGGTCAAAAGCCTGAAGCTGCGCTTTCTGCTGGAGGAGGAAGTACAGGCTCGGGACTATCTGTTGCCCAGTGGCAAATGGGACGTCGAGTATAAAGTCCGCCACCTCAAGGCCAATGATCCGTTCAGCCAGCAGGTGATCACGCCCAGGCATCGCGAGCGCTGGTTGAGCGCCGAGCAAGACAAGCTGCTCAGAACCTTCCGCGCCAACCTGAACGAAGACCTGCATGTTCAAGGCTATGCAGGCATTGGCAAGAGTCACCTGCTGGTGGCCTTGCTGGAGCACCTGCGCCCGGAAAAGACCTTATTGTTGGCACGCACCCCGGCAAAACTCGAAACCCTGCGTGCGCGCATGGTGGGAGCGCGGGAGCGTAAGGCCGGGCATACCTTCCAGGACTTCGCCCATGCTCTGTTGCATGGCCCGAGGCCAAAGCCGCTGAATACGCCGATGAGGGTGCCGACCAAGCAGGCGCTCGCTCAAGAACTGAATATCTTTGGTTTCCGCCGCCTGGAAGGGCAAGCGGTGGTGGAGGTGTGCCTCAAGGTGCTTGAGGCCTACTGCCGCTCCTGGGAGTACAGCTTGTCGGCCCAGCATTTGCCGCATTTCAAGCAACCGCTCGCCGGCGTCGATGCCAGGGCGCTGCTCGAATATGCCAGCCGGTTATGGGGCTACCTAGAGGCGAACCCGGCCTGGGGCCGGCATACCGGGTTTGAAGGCTTGTTGATGATCAAGCGCGCCAGCCTTGCAGGCTGCGTGGTGCCCGAGCGCTATACCCATGTGCTCATCGATGAGAGCCAGGACATCCCGGCGCCGCTGTTGCAAATCATCGAGCGCGGCCGCCAGGTGCTGATCACTTTGGGGGATGAGTATCAGCAGGCCAGTGGCGGCGTGGTCAAGCGTGCCCGTGAGGTTCGCCATACCGACGTATGCTACTCCGTGCGTTCCGGGCGCAATGTCGAGCGCCTGGTCAACCCGTTGATCAGCTTGCACTCGGAAAAAAGCAAATCGCTTTTCGAGGGCGCGCGCGATGCCGATGTCGGCATTGAGTTTTATCCGCAGGGTTTCGTGCCCCCGCAAGGTTGCGTGGTGTTGACCGCTTCCCATTGGGACACCATGCAGTGGGCGATCCAGCTGAGCCACGCCCGCTGTGCGTTCGGCCTGGCGAGCAAAGAGGCCCAGCAGTCGCTCAAGCATTTCATGGACACGGTCATCGCGTTGTTCAAACCCGATTTCTATAGCAATGAGTTCAATGACCTCGGCCCCCATGCGTTTTTCAGCGACATGGCCGATTGGCAGCAGGTGCGCGAAGCCTGCCAGTTCGATGAGGCATTTCTGTGGGTCGAGGCCGAGCTGGAAAAAGGCTTTAACGTGGCGGATGTCACGCGTCTGAACAGGTTGATTGGCCATCCGGACGAGCGCGTCCTGTTGATGCTGGCGCAGGATGCGGGTGGCATGGAGTTCGACCGGGTACTGCTCACCCCGGAATTGTTGACCAATGTGAAGTTCCAGGACGCCTACGCGTTCGATCAACGACTCTGTGCGGTGTATATCGCGATTTCACGGGCCAGGGTGCAGTTGTACCTGCCCTACGATGTGGTCGAGTGGCTCGACTATCACAAGTATCAAAAGACCCGTGAATCCCACGGTTACTGACGGTTTTAATCCGGCTGTTTCACAACTTTCATAAAGCCCTCTGGACAATCCGCAGACCGCCTTGTTAGCTTGCGCCGGCCACTTGTTTCAGAGTATGACAAGGGCATGGATTTGATGTTGAAGTGCTATCACTTCTTTCACTCACAAGGATGTCTGTCATGAAAAGCCTGCAAGGGTTGCCTCGTCTTATCAGTGCTTCGGTAGGGACGCCCGGCAAAGCCCGCAACTTGCCCGCCGATGTTCAGTGCATCCAGTATTTATTCAATTTGATCATTCCCAAGATGGGTTTTGCCTTGCTGGAAAACGGCAAGTGCGACGGCCAGTTGGTGCAGTGCATCAGCCAGTATCAGTTTCGCCATCTCAAGTACGCCCATCCCGATGGCGTGATCGACCCCACCGGGCGGACGTTCAACAGTCTGATCGAAGAGGCGCTGAAGGTACCGGTGCGGGCTTTTCCCAATACGCGCATTCCGACGTTTCTCAACATTTTCGGCAATAACAACGTCGATGCGGTACAGGCCACGGTCAATGTGTACCTGGACCGCGTGCGTGCGGTGATCGAGGCCGAGCGGCGTAACCGGCAGTTGATGATGCAGTCCACCTGCGACGGCGGGACGACATTGAGCGACACGGATTTCCAGAACGCCGCCAAGCAATTGGGCAACGGCATTTCGGTGAATGTGGTCAAGGCGTTCGCCACGGTGGAGTCGGGCGGGAAAGTGGGGTTTGGGCCGGCCAAGTTGCCGATCATTGCCTTTGAAGGGCACCACTTTCGCAAGTACACCAAGCACATCTACGACCAGTCGCAGCCGCTGCTGTCGTATGTCTACAAGAAAAAAGCCGGCCCGCAATGGCAGGCGAACAACAAGGATCAGGTCAAGGCCTGGGAGACCATGGCCACCGCCTTTGCGCTGGATCAGGAAGCCGCCTTGATGTCGGCCTCCTGGGGCATGTTTCAAATCATGGGGTTCAATTTTGCTGCGTGCGGATTCAAGACGGTGTTTGAGTTCGTGGCGTCATTAAAGATCAATGCCGGTAACCAACTCAAAGCCTATCTCAGCCTTTGCAGCCACAACTCGGCATTATTGAGTGCCATGAAAAACAAGGACTTTACCGCCATGGCCCGAAACTATAACGGTGATGATTACGGCAACTATGACGTCCTGATGAAACAAGCCTACGAAGCCTTTGAAGGGAAGAAATAAGATGATTCGTTATCTGGCGATGGGAGTGCTGTCGTGGTGCGCCGTGGCGCCTGCGTTGGCCGGCTCGGCGGCGTTGCATTCAGGCCAATATGAAGGGCTGATGCTGGCGGTGACGCCGGGGCATCAGGTGGAGGGTTTTTACCAGGAATCGATGGGCGAGGGTGTGGCCCGTGGTTGCACGTTCTACCTGCAAGGCAAACCCGAAGCGCTCACCACCTGGCTGGACGCTGCCTACCCAGGCAGTGTGGCAGCGGCGTCCGACGGGGTGACCCTGACCGTGGCGCAGGGCCGTCAACACCCCGGCTGCATCAACGTGCTGATGCCGGAAATCGCCACCGGCCTGGAGCTGAGCCAGACCGCCAGCAAACAATGGATCGGCTTGGTGACGGTGTCTGCCGACAAGGCTTACTTGCTGAAAACGCCGGGCGCCAAAGCGGCAAAGCGGCCCTACATCGTCAAGCATGACGTAGTGGGCGTACTGGCATTCAAGGACGGCTGGGCGCAGGTGGAATTCATCAACGCTGACGACCGTTCGTTCACGGGCTGGATCAGCCAGGGCCAGTACGCACGGTTGGCTGCGCCGAAGCTGTAAAAAGGTGGGAGGGGGGCTAATGCCCGCTCCCACATTTGATCTTCATGGCTGTGAGCATTAAGGCAATCCCGTCAGCCAAAGGTCTCGCGCAGTAGCCCGGCGAACGCATCTCGCGCCAGGTGCCGCTGGGTGTCCGTATGCCAGAACAACAGGTTGTCCACGGGCGTCAGCGCTTCAAAGCGATACGATGCCAGCTGATTGGCCTGTTCATAGCGCGCCAGGATCCCCTCGGGTGCCAACGCCACGCCAATCCCCGCGCTCACGCATCCGATGATCGTGCCCCAACTGGCGTAGCTGGCGATTGCTGGCTTGATGTCATGGGGCTTGAGCCAGTTTTCCAGGGCGGCGCGATAAGGGCAGCCCGGCGGCCACACCAGCAGGGTTCGGCCGGCCAGGTCCTCGGCACTGTTGATAGGTGCGCTGCACGCGCTGGCGATCAGCACCAGGCGCTCGCTGTAGACCACGCTCTGTTCCAGCTTCGTGCGTTTGCCGCCGGCAGCCACCAGCGCCACATCCAGGCGGTGGTGCTGCAGGTCGTCCAGCAGTTGCGCCCAGGCACCGGTGACCAGTTCCAGGCTGACATCGGGATAACGCCGGTGGTATTCCGCCAGCAGCGGTGGCAAGCGCCCGCTGGCGCTGGATTCCACCGCACCGATGCGCAAGGTGCCACGGGGAATGGCGCTGGCATCCACGGCGCGTTTGGATTCATCCACCAAGGCTAGGATACGTTCGCAGTAATCCAGGAAGATCTCTCCCGCGGCGCTGATCGCCAGCCCTCGACCAGCACGGATAAACAGCGGAGTGCCCAACTCGCTTTCCAGCTGCTTGATGCGCGTGGTGATATTGGACGGCACGCAGTGCAATTGCAGCGCAGCCTGGGCCACGCTGCCGGTTTGCGCCACGGCTCGTACCATTTTCAGTTGGGCCAGTTCCATTGCTCAGTTCCAATGATTTCAGAAGTCAGAAACGCTTAATTGTCCTATGCCTGGCCTGGGCCAAGACTGCCAGCATTCCTTTTGCGTGGATGCTGTCGATGAATACTCCGTCACCTCTAAAGCTTACGCTAGTCATTGCCAGCGTCATCCTCTGTTGGGCGTATTCCCCCATCGGCGTACACATGGGGCTGCACAGTTACAGCCCCGGCCAATTGGCGCTGCTGCGGTTTTTGATCGCGTCGGTATTCATGGGCGGTGTGGCCTCGGTGGTGGGAATTGAACGGCCACCATTGCGCGACCTGCCGTGGTTGTTGGTGCTGGGCTTTTTCGGGGTGTTCCTGCACCACACCAGTCTCAATTACGGGCAGCAATGGGTGACGGCGGCAGCGTCGAGTGTGTTGGCACAGTCGGCGCCATTGTTCAGTGTGTTGATCGCGTTTTTGTGCTTGAAGGAGCAGGTCAGCACCTGGCGCTGGGGCTGCGTGCTGTTGGGGTTGGCCGGCGTAGTGGGGGTGATCTGGGGCGACCGGGGCATAGGCGATATCAACCCACGGGGTTTGCTGATCTTGTTGGCGGCCTGCTCATGGAGTGTGTACTTCGCCATCCAGCGACATTACGCCCATCGCTACAGCCCGTTGACGATGGCGTGCTACATGGTGTGGTCCGGCACCCTGATGCTGTGCGTGAACCTGCCGGGCCTGCCCGTCGCCATCGTGCAGGCACCGATGGTGGAGAATCTTGCCGTGCTGGTGCTGGGCATTTTTCCCAGTGCCTTGGCCTATCTGGCCTGGGGTTACGTGTTGAAGTACGTCGAGGTCAGTCGTGCGTCGGTGGCGATGTACCTGATTCCACCGGTTGCCATGCTGATGGCCGCCACGCTGCTTGGCGAACACGTCACCCTGCAGGTGATGCTGGGCGCGGTGATCGTGCTGGCAAGTGTCGCCGCTATCAGCCTGGAAGGGCATTGGCGCTCCAAGGTGCCAGCAAAACGCCCGCAGGTGCCCTCCGGGAGGCCAATCGAACAAGCTTCGTCAGATTAGACGAGCGTGCCGGATGCAATTTCCCCCTTGCTCCGCTAGCATTACCGGCTTCTGCTTCCCAGTTGCGACGGTTTTCGATGAGTTATCAGGTTCTTGCACGTAAATGGCGCCCGCGCTCGTTCCGCGAAATGGTCGGCCAGACCCATGTGCTCAAGGCTCTGATCAATGCCTTGGACAGCCAACGGCTGCACCACGCCTACCTGTTCACCGGTACGCGCGGGGTGGGCAAGACCACGATTGCGCGCATCATCGCCAAGTGCCTGAATTGTGAAACCGGTATTACCTCGACGCCTTGTGGCACCTGTTCGGTGTGCCGTGAGATCGACGAAGGGCGTTTCGTCGACCTGATCGAGATCGATGCCGCGAGCCGAACCAAGGTCGAAGACACCCGCGAACTGCTGGACAACGTGCAGTACGCGCCGAGCCGTGGCCGCTTCAAGGTCTACCTGATCGACGAAGTGCACATGCTGTCCAGCCACTCCTTCAACGCCTTGTTGAAAACCCTGGAAGAGCCGCCGCCCTACGTCAAGTTCATCCTGGCCACCACCGACCCGCAGAAACTTCCGGCAACGATTTTGTCGCGGTGCCTGCAGTTCTCCCTGAAAAACATGACCCCCGAGCGTGTGGTCGAGCATTTGACCCATGTGCTGGGCGTCGAGAACGTACCGTTCGAAGACGACGCGCTGTGGTTGCTGGGCCGCGCCGCTGATGGTTCGATGCGCGATGCCATGAGCCTCACCGACCAGGCTATCGCGTTTGGTGAAGGCAAGGTCATGGCCGCCGACGTGCGCGCCATGCTCGGTACCCTGGACCACGGCCAGGTGTTCGACGTGCTGCACGCGCTGATCGAAGGCGACGCCAAGGCGTTGCTCGAAGCGGTGCGCCACCTGTCGGAGCAAGGCCCGGACTGGAATGGCGTGCTCTCGGAAATCCTCAACGTATTGCACCGCGTCGCCATCGCCCAGGCCCTGCCGGAAGGCGTGGACAACGGCCATGGCGACCGTGATCGCGTATTGGCCCTGGCCCAGGCCTTGCCGGCCGAAGACGTACAGTTCTACTATCAGATGGGCCTCATCGGTCGCCGCGACCTGCCCCTGGCACCCGACCCTCGGGGTGGCTTTGAAATGGTGCTGCTGCGCATGCTGGCATTCCGGCCGGCAGATTCGGCAGACGCACCGAGACAGCCGCTAAAGCCAGTGGGGATCAGCCAGGCCACAGTTGATTCCGCCAAACCAGTGGCTGGCGCGGCCGTTGTCGCGCCAGTAGTTACTGCGCCTGCGGTTGCTGTGCCTGAGCCGGTTGCGCCGGCACCTGAGCCTGAACCTGCGCCGGTTGCCGTCGCACCGGTGGTCGAGCCCGAGCCGGTCATCGAGCCCGAGCCCGTTGTCGACTTGCCTTGGAATGACCCGGTCGAAGCGCAAGTAGAGCCCGAGCAACAGCCCGCCGTGGAGCCCGTGCTGGAAACCACCGGCGAGCAACCCGAGCTGACACCGATGCCTGCGCCGACTCCGGACAGCGTGGTGCCGGATGCCCCTGAGTGGGTATCGGCCCCTGTTCCTGAACCGACGGTCGCCCAGGTCGACGCGGCCACTCCCGGCATTGACCTGGACGACGAACCGCCGCTGGACGAAGACTACATCGAGCCGGACATGGATTCGGCCTACAGCTACCTGGACGATTTGGCCAGTGAGCACACCGCAGAACCTGCGCCCGAGCCCGAGGTAGAGCCTGCCGCGGCTCCGGCTACCGGCCTGGCCCTGCAATGGCTGGAATTGTTTCCGAAATTGCCGATCTCCGGCATGACCGGCAGTATCGCCGCCAACTGCACCCTGATTTCCATCGAAGGCGACCACTGGCTGCTGCACCTGGACCCGGCCCATAGCGCCTTGTTCAACGCCACCCAGCAGCGCCGGCTCAACGATGCGCTCAACCAGTACCATGGGCGCACGCTGACCATCGCCATCGAGCTGATCAAGCCCGAGCAGGAAACCCCGGCCCAGGCAGCGACCCGTCGGCGCCTTAACCGCCAGCGCGAGGCCGAGGACTCGATCCACGCAGATCCGCTTATCCAACAAATGATGCAACAGTTCGGTGCGGTCGTCCGCCACGATACTATTGAACCTGTCGAAGCCCCGGTGCCCCAAGCGTCATGACACCGGGCTACTCATTGATCCACGTACTTTTGAGGTGATTCCCATGATGAAAGGTGGCATGGCCGGCCTGATGAAGCAGGCGCAGCAGATGCAGGAAAAAATGGCCAAGATGCAGGAAGAGCTGGCCAACGCCGAAGTCACCGGTAAAGCCGGTGGCGATATGGTCAGCGTGGTGATGACCGGTCGTCACGACATCAAGCGTGTCAGCATCGACCCAAGCGTATTGCCGGGCGTGGGTGAAGATGACCTGGAAATGCTCGAAGCGCTGTTCGCCGCAGCCGTCAACGACGCTGTGCGCAAGATCGAAGCCAACAGCCAGGACAAAATGTCCGGCGTGACCGCTGGCATGCAACTGCCACCGGGCATGAAACTGCCGTTCTGATACACGCTTTAGCTAGACTCAAATGCCAGGCATCGCGCCTGGCATTTTTTTTGGCCGGTCGAAACATCGAACCCCAGGCCTTCACCGATGGTCTGCACCCTATACCGTTGAAACCACTCACCGATAAAGGAGCCCCGCTGATGCCTCAAGAAATGACGCTCAACCAACGCATCGTTCTGGTCTCACGCCCTCAAGGCGCACCCACGCCCGAAAACTTTCGCCTGGAACGTGTGAGCCTGCCGGACCTGGCAGACGGTCAGGTGTTGCTCAAGACCCTGTACCTGTCCCTGGACCCCTACATGCGTGGACGCATGAGTGATGCGCCTTCCTACGCCGCGCCCGTGGAAATCGGCGAGGTGATGACCGGTGGGGCTGTCAGCCGTGTCGAGCAATCGCGCAACCCGAAATTCGAAGTGGGCGACCTGGTGGTCGGCGCCACTGGCTGGCAAAGCCACTGCATTTGCGAAGGCCATAACCTGATCCCGCTGCCCAAGGGGTTGCCGAGTCCGTCGATGGCCTTGGGCGTACTGGGTATGCCGGGCATGACGGCCTACATGGGCTTGATGGATATCGGCCAGCCCAAGGCCGGGGAAACCCTGGTGGTGGCGGCTGCGTCTGGCGCGGTGGGGTCGGTGGTGGGCCAGGTGGCCAAGCTCAAGGGCTTGCGCGTGGTGGGCATTGCCGGTGGCGCAGACAAGTGCCGCTACGTGGTGGATGAGTTGGGCTTTGACGCCTGTATCGACCACAAGAGCGAAGATTTCGCCCATGAGCTGGCCCTGGCCTGTTTCAAAGGCGTGGACATTTATTTCGAAAACGTCGGCGGTAAAGTCTTCGATGCCGTGCTGCCTTTGCTCAACCCCAAAGCGCGCGTGCCGCTGTGCGGGTTGATTGCCGGTTATAACGCCCATGAAACGCCCAGCGGCCCTGACCGTTTGCCGGCCCTGCAACGCACCTTGCTGACCAAGCGGGTGCGCATCCAGGGCTTTATCGTGTTCGATGACTACGGCGACCGCCAGCCGGAGTTCCTCAGTGCCATGGCGCCTTGGGTGCGCGAGGGCAAGATCAAGTTCCGCGAGGACGTGGTCGACGGCCTGGAGCAGGCGCCCGAAGCCTTTATCGGCCTGCTCGAAGGGCGCAACTTCGGCAAGTTGGTGGTGCGCGTCGCGCAGGATTGAGTATTTGACGCTAATCCGGGGCGCGGGTATAAACCGCGTCTCGTTGTTTTGTCGGACCCTTCGCCCATGAGCTTCAGCCCCCTGATTCGCCAACTGATCGACGCCTTGCGCACTTTGCCCGGCGTCGGCCAGAAAACTGCCCAGCGCATGGCGCTGCAACTGCTGGAGCGTGACCGCAGCGGCGGCACCCGCCTGGCCCAGGCCCTGAGCCAGGCCATGGAGGGCGTGGGCCACTGCCGCCAGTGCCGCACCCTCACCGAAGAAGAACTCTGCCCGCAATGCGCCGACCCACGTCGCGACGACACGTTGCTGTGCGTGGTGGAAGGGCCGATGGATGTGTACGCCGTGGAGCAGACCGGTTACCGCGGGCGTTACTTTGTGCTCAAGGGCCACCTGTCGCCGCTCGACGGTTTGGGGCCGGAAGCCATCGGTATCCCGCAATTGGTGGCACGAATCGAAGAGCAGGGCACCTTTACCGAAGTGATCCTGGCAACCAACCCGACGGTGGAAGGTGAAGCCACTGCGCACTACATCGCCCAGTTGCTGACCAATAAAGGTTTGATTACTTCACGGATCGCCCATGGCGTACCGTTGGGTGGCGAGCTGGAATTGGTGGACGGCGGCACCCTGGCGCACTCGTTCGCAGGCCGCAAACCCATCGCGCTCTAAATGTGGGATCTGGCTTGCCTGCGATAGCATCACCACGGTGTAACTGAAAGACCGAGGCGCTGGCATCGCGGGCAAGCCCGGCTCCCACCTGGGTCTTGTGTGACGGTAAAAAATGTATTCGGCTTGATAACCAAGCAAGCGCTTGGTAAGTTCGCTCCATCCCGCCATGGAGCTTGCCGATGTCTGCCTATCAGGAATACTTCGACCCCAGCCACCAATTGGTCCGCGACAGCGTGCGCCGCTTCGTCGAACGCGAGATGTTGCCCGGCATCGAGCACTGGGAGGAAGCGGAAAGTTTTCCCCGCGAGCTTTACCTCAAGGCCGGTGCGGCGGGCATCCTGGGGATCGGCTACCCCGAGGCGCTGGGTGGCAGCCACGAAGGCGATCTGTTCGCCAAGGTCGCCGCCAGCGAAGAGCTGATGCGCTGCGGCTCCGGTGGCGTGGTGGCAGGGCTCGGCTCCCTGGATATCGGCCTGCCGCCCGTGGTGAAGTGGGCGCCGCCAGCGCTGCGTGAGCGGGTGGTGCCGCAAGTGCTGACGGGCGAGAAGATCATCGCCCTGGCGGTCACCGAGCCCAGCGGCGGCTCGGATGTAGCCAACCTGCAAACCCGCGCCGTACGTGAACGCGAGCATTACCGCGTGAGCGGCGCCAAGACCTTTATCACCAGCGGCACTCGCGCTGATTTCTACACCGTTGCCGTGCGCACGGGCGGGCCGGGCTTTGGCGGTATCAGCCTGCTGCTGATCGAAAAAGACACCCCGGGTTTCACCGTCGGCCAGCCACTGAAGAAGATGGGCTGGTGGGCATCGGACACCGCCGAGTTGTTCTTCGACGATTGCCGCGTGCCGGTGGGCAATCTCATCGGCGTCGAGAACATGGGCTTTGCCTGCATCATGGGCAACTTCCAGAGCGAGCGCCTGGCCTTGGCCCTCATGGCCAACATGACGGCACAGCTGGCCCTGGAGGAAAGCCTCCAGTGGGCCGCCCAGCGCGAAGCATTCGGCAAACCCATCGGCAAATTCCAGGTGCTCAAGCATCGCCTGGCGGAAATGGCTACCGCCGTGGAGGTTTCCCGCGAGTTCACCTATCGCCAGGCCGCGAAGATGGCCGCCGGCAAAAGCGTGATCAAAGAGATTTCCATGGCCAAGAATCTGGCCACCGATACCGCTGATCGGGTGACGTATGACGCGGTGCAGATATTGGGCGGCCAGGGGTATATGCGTGGCAGCCTGGTGGAGCGGCTGTATCGCGATAACCGGATTTTGTCGATTGGTGGCGGGACGCGCGAAGTGATGAATGAAATCATCAGTAAGCAGATGGGGTTGTAAACCGGGGTGTTCTTTCGGGCCTCATCGCGGGCAAGCCCGGCTCCCACAGGAGAATGCATTCCAAGGTGGGAGCCGGGCTTGCCCGCGATGGCGTCAGTACTGACGACGCTTATTTCTCGGTCAGCCCGAACTGCGTCAGGCAAAACGTCGGAATCCCCATATCGGCCAACCGCTGCGAGCCACCCAGCTCCGGCAAATCAATAATCGCCGCCGCCTCAAAAATTTTTGCCCCCATGCGCCGCACCAGGTTCGCCGCCGCAATCAGGGTGCCGCCGGTGGCGATCAGGTCATCGAACATCAGCACGGAATCGCCTTCGCACAGGCTGTCGGCGTGCACTTCCAAAAAGGCTTCGCCGTACTCGGTCTGGTAACCCTCAGCCAGCACGTCCGCCGGTAGCTTGCCTTGCTTGCGGAACAGGATGAGCGGCTTGTTGAGTTGGTAAGCGATGATCGAGCCGATCAGGAAGCCACGGGCATCCATTGCACCGATATGGGTGAAATCGGCTTCGACATAGCGTTGGGCAAAGCTGTCGGCCACCAGGCGCAGGGCGCGGGGCGATTGGAACAGCGGCGTGATGTCACGGAAGATCACCCCAGGCTTGGGGAAGTCGATAACGGGGCGAATCAGGGATTTGATGTCGAACGAATCAAAAGTCATCGTCGAGGAGTCCAGGGCGGAAAACGGACTCGAAGTATACCTGCGGCCTCGCCGATTGGCGCGGCCGCAGCCTGGATCAGACCTCCAGGGAACCGCCAGCCAATGCACACAGCTGGATCGGGTCGAGGATATGCACTTCCTTACCCTCGGCGGCAATCAACTGGTTCTGCTGGAAACGGGTAAACACGCGGGACACGGTCTCCACTGCCAGGCCCAGGTAATTACCGATCTCATTGCGCGACATGCTCAGGCGGAACTGGTTGGCCGAGAACCCACGGGCGCGAAAGCGTGCCGACAGGTTAACCAGGAACGTGGCGATGCGCTCGTCGGCGGTTTTCTTCGACAGCAGCAGCATCATTTGCTGGTCGTCACGAATCTCGCGGCTCATCACGCGCATCAACTGGCGGCGCAATTGCGGCAGTTGCAGGGCCAGTTCATCCAGGCGCTCGAAAGGAATTTCGCACACCGACGTGGTTTCCAGGGCCTGGGCCGACACCGGATGAATCTCGGTGTCCATTCCCGACAGCCCGACCAACTCACTGGGCAGGTGAAAACCGGTGATTTGCTCTTCGCCGCCGTCGCTGAGGCTGAAGGTCTTCAATGCGCCCGAGCGTACTGCATAGACGGAATCAAACTTGTCGCCCTGGCGAAACAGAAACTCGCCTTTTTTCAGTGGGCGGCCGCGTTTGACGATGTCGTCCAGCGCATCCATGTCTTCCAGATTCAACGAAAGTGGCAGGCAGAGGGGGGCCAGGCTGCAATCCTTGCAATGGGCCTGGCTGTGAGCGCGCAGTTTGACTGGCTCGGACATTTCTTAAATCCTTGTGGGAAAACACACATAAGACGTAAGGGTAACGCACTGGGGGGCACGGAGGCCAGCCTGTACGAAAACCTGTCGCGAGGTAAAGATTTGCCCGAAACGGCCGATAGCACTGCCATCGAATACCAACACGGTGGCTCAGACCATGTTATCCCTCAGTACACAACTGGCTTCACGCACCCAGATCCAGGCACTGCCCGAAACCAAGAAGGCGGCCGCGACCGATGCTGCTGCGGTTGCGCCGACGGATGAAGCCAAGCCTGCGGTGTCAGTGACCATTTCCGGCGCTGCGATGAAAGCGGCGGCGGCTGAGAAAACCTCAAACAGTGATATCGACGACAGTGGCTTGGCGGACAACGTCAAGAACCTGCTGAAGATGATCCGTGAGATTAAAAAGCAAATTGCCGAGAAACAGGCCGAGATGGCTGCGGTGATGGCCGACAAGACCCTCAGCCCGGAACAGGCCCGCGCCCGACTCTCTGGCCTGCAATCGGCCTTGAGTGGGCTGCAAGCCAGCCTGACCAGCGCCCAGGCATCCCTTGCCAAGGCCATGAAAGACATGAGCGCCGGTGATGCGGTCAAGGCCGCCAGCCTGGCCATGAAGTAAAGGCCTTCAGATAACCCGCGAAAACCGCTGCCTGTTCTGGTGCTCCAGGTACGCATCGAACACCATGCACACCGAGCGCACCAGCAAGCGCCCGGCCGGCAGTACGCGAATGCCCTGAGCGTCCAGTTCGATCAAGCCATCATCGGCCATTGTCTGCAATTGCGGCCATAACTCGGCAAAATAGCCGCGAAAATCGATGTTGTACGCCTGTTCGACCCCCTCGAATGCCAGGCTGAAATTGCAGATCAACTGCTGGATCACATCCCGTCGCAACCGGTCGTCCGTAGTGCAGACCAGGCCGCGGCTGGTCGCCAGTTGCGCGCCCGCCAAGGCATTCTGGTACTGGTTCAGGTCACTGCTGTTCTGGCAATACAGGTCGCCGATCTGGCTGATCGCCGAGACCCCCAGCCCAATCAGGTCGCAATGCCCGTGGGTGGTGTAACCCTGGAAGTTGCGCTGCAGCTTGCCTTCTTCCTGGGCCACCGCCAGTTCGTCGTCCGGCAGCGCAAAGTGGTCCATGCCGATGTAGCGGTAACCGGCCTGGGTCAGCTGTTCGATGGTGGTTTGCAGCATCAGCAGTTTTTCTGCCGGCGAGGGCAGGTCGTCGGTGTTGATCCGCCGCTGGGGCATGAAGCGTTCCGGCAGGTGCGCGTAGTTGAACACCGACAGGCGGTCAGGCTGCAAGCGGATAACTTCCTCCACGGTGCGCGCAAAGTTCAACGGCGACTGCTTGGGCAGGCCGTAGATCAGGTCGATATTGATCGAGCGAAATTGCAAGGTGCGCGCTGCATCGATCACGGCGCGGGTTTCCTCCAGGCTTTGCAGGCGGTTGACCGCCCGTTGCACGTCGGGGTCGAGGTCTTGCAGGCCGATGCTCACGCGGTTGAAGCCCAGTTCGCGTAGCAGGCCCATGGTGGCCCAGTCGGCTTCGCGCGGGTCGATTTCGATGCCGTAGTCGCCCGAGTCATCATCCAGCAAATTGAAATGCTGGCGCAGGCGTGTCATCACCTGGCGCAGTTCATCGTGGCTGAGAAACGTTGGCGTACCGCCGCCGAAATGCAGTTGCTCAACGGGTTGCTGCGGGTCGAGGTGGCAGGCCACCAATTGGATCTCCTGCTCCAGGCGCTGCAGGTAGGCCTGGGCGCGCCCCCGGTCCTTGGTGATCACCTTGTTGCAGGCGCAGTAGTAGCAAATGTTGGCGCAGAAGGGTACATGCACGTACAGCGACAGTGGCCGCACGGCCTTGCGGCTGTCACGCAGGGCGTGGAGCAGGTCGAAGGTGCCGACCTGGCTGTCAAATTGTACGGCGGTGGGGTAGGACGTGTAGCGCGGCCCCGCCAAGTCGTAGCGGTGAATCAGATCTGTGTCCCAACGAATGGCGTCGAGCATGCGGGCGGTCCCCCGGATTGGCTAATGGGCCGAGTCTAGGGGCAGGGCGGTGCAGCCATCTTGATTTGCATCAACGGGGAGCGGCGCTATGCCACAGGGCCTGTTAATGCCCCATTAGCCAGTGCTGATGAGGGCCGGGCAAGGTCCAGAGGCCGAAGATCATCACCAGCACCCCACCGGTCACCCGCACGCTGCGCTTGCGCAATAACGCCGTCACCCGTTCGGCGGCCAGCCCGGTGGCCAGCAGCACCGGCCAGGTGCCCAGCCCGAACGCCAGCATCAGCAAGGCGCTGTCCAGTGCATTGCCCTGGCTCGCCGCCCATAGCAGGGTGCTGTAGACGAGCCCGCACGGCAACCAGCCCCACAGCGCACCCAGCAACAAGGCGCGGGGCAGGCTGGACACCGGCAGCAAACGGTTGGCCACCGGCTGCAGATGCCGCCACAGGCCGCGCCCCAGGTTTTCGATACGGGTGAGGCCGCTCCACCAGCCGGCCAGGTACAGGCCCATGCAGACCAACAGCAGGCCGGCGAGCACCCGCATGAACATCGCCGCCGGGCTGTTGGCCACCGCCCAGCCGGCCAGGCCGATCAATAAACCGGCGGTGGCATAGCTGAGGATGCGCCCCAGGTTGTACGCCAGCAGCAGGCGAAAACGGCGGCTGCGTTGTTCCTTGGGGATCGCCAGGGTCAGTGCGCCCATCAGCCCGCCGCACATGCCCAGGCAATGGCCACCACCGAGCAGGCCGAGGATCAGCGCCGAGACCAGCAAGGGCACCAGCTCAAGCATGAGGGGGCTCTTTGGGCGCTTGCTCGGGGTTGTTGGCTTCATCGATGGCGGCCAGGTGGTTCGGGTCCTGGTCGTCGAACAGCACGCTGTGGGCCGGGCCATCGAGGTCTTCGTACTGGCCGCTGTCCACGGCCCAGAAGAAGATGTAGATGGCCACGCCCACTAACAGCAGTGCTGCCGGAATCATCACATAGAGAGCTGGCATCTGTACTCCATGCCCACGCGGCTCAGGCCGGCAGCGGGCGGGTTGCTGGGGCGGTACCCGGGGCTTGCGCGCTCGGCAGGCGAGTCAGGCGCAACGCGTTGAGTACCACGGTCAACGAACTGAGGGACATGCCGATGGCCGCCCAGATCGGAGTGATCCAACCCAGGGCGGCGAACGGCAGCATAAGGCCATTGTACAACCCGGCCCACAACAGGTTCTCGATGATCACTCGGCGGGTGCGCCGCGCGAGGCTGAAGGCCTGCACCAGCGCATCCAGGCGGTTGGACAACAGCACCGCATCGGCGCTGGTTTTCGCCAGGTCGGTGGCCGAGCCCATCGCCACACTGATATCGGCAGCAGCCAACACCGGCACATCATTGACCCCATCGCCCAGCATCAGCACTTTGCGACCTTCCTTGTGCAGGTTTTGCAGTACCTGCAGCTTGTCGTCAGGGCGCAGGCTGCCGTGCGCTTCGTCGATACCCAGCTCAGAGGCGACACTGGCTACCATCGGCGAACTGTCGCCGGAGAGCAACAGCGTGCGCCAGCCCCGCGCCTTGCATGCGGCCAGCAAGGCGGGGGCGTCGCTGCGCAGACGGTCGTCGAGTACGAACCAGGCCAGCGCCCCGCTGCGGTCGCCCAGCAGCAGCCATTGCCCGGCTTCGTCCGGCGAGGCGGGAATCGCGCAGCCACTGAGTTCACAGACAAAACCCGGCTGGCCGATGCGCAACAGACGTTCTCCCACACGACCCTCCAGGCCCAGGCCTTGCGTGCTCAGCACTTCATCGGCGGCCAGCGGCGCACGGCCGAAGGCACGGGCAATCGGGTGTTCGGAGCGGTTCTCCAGGGCGGCGGCAAGGCCCAGGCATTGGTCGCTGTCCAGCGCGCCGAGGGGCCGGATGGCGCGCAACGCCAGGCGCCCTTCGGTGAGGGTGCCGGTCTTGTCGAAAATCACCGTATCAATCTGGTTCAGGCCCTCCAGCACATGGCCGCGGGTCAGCAGTAACCCGAGACTGTGCAAGGTGCCGGTGGCGGCGGTAAGGGCGGTGGGCGTGGCCAGCGACAGGGCGCACGGACAGGTCGCCACCAGCATCGCCAGCACAATCCAGAACGCCCGTGTGGGGTCCAGCTCCCACCACAGCAGGCCGATCAGTGCGGCGGCGATCAGCGAGCACAACAAGAACCACTGCGCAGCGCGGTCGGCGATCTGCGCCAGGCGCGGCTTCTCGGCCTGGGCGCGCTCCAGCAGGCGCACGATGGCGGACAGGCGCGTGTCATGCCCCAGGGCGCGTACTTGGACGGTCAGCGCGCCTTCGACATTCAGCGTACCGGCCGTGACGCTGTCACCCGTGCGCCGAGGTTGCGGCAGGTACTCGCCGGTCAGCAGGGATTCATCGATGCTGGATTGGCCGTCGAGAATCACGCCATCCGCCGGCAGCACCGCGCCGGGATGCACCAGTACACGCTCACCCACTGCCAGTTCACTGAGCAGGATGCGTTCGCTCTGGCCGTCGTCCTTGAGGCGCAGGCAGGAGGCGGGCAACAGGTTGACCAGTTGGGCGGTGGCTGCGGCAGTACGCTCCCGGGCGCGGCGCTCAAGGTAGCGTCCGGCCAGCAGGAATAGGGCAAACATGCCCACGGCATCGAAATACAACTCGCCTACGCCAGTGATCGCCGTCCAGATGCCGGCCAGGTACGCGCCGCCAATCGCCAGGGACACCGACACGTCCATGGTCAGGTGGCGCGTGCGCAGGTCACGCAGGGCGCCTTTGAAGAAGGGCGCGCAGCTGTAGAACACGATGGGCGTGGTCAGAAACATCGCGACCCAGCGCAGGATGACGTGCAGTTCCGGGCTCAGGTCGATATTGAATTCCGGCCAAGTGGCCATGGTTGCCATCATGGCCTGGAACCACAGCAAGCCGGCGACCCCCAGTTGTCGCAGGGCCAGGCGATTCTCGCTGGCCAATTGTTCGGCGGCGCGGTCGGCCTGGTAAGGGTGGGCGGCGTAACCGATATGGCGCAGCTCGCTGAGCAGTTGGCTCAACGGCAATTGCCCATCGGCCCAGCGCACGTGCAGGCGGTGGTTGGACAGGTTCAATCGCGCTTCGGCCACGGCGGGCAGGCTGCGCAGGTGTTTCTCGATCAACCAGCCGCAGGCGGCGCAACTGATGCCTTCCATCAGCAGGGTGGTTTCGGCCAGGTCGCCTTGATGGCGGACAAAGGGTTTTTGCACATCGGGGCGGTCGTACAGCGCCAGCTCGTCCACCAACTGCACGGGCAGCGCCTCGGGGTTGGCCGAGGCTTCGCTGCGGTGTTGGTAATAGCTTTCCAGCCCGCCGGCCACTATCGCCTCGGCCACGGCCTGGCAGCCCGGGCAGCAGAGTTCGCGGCGTTCGCCGAGGATCTGGGCGGTGAACCGGCTTCCGGAGGGGACGGGTAGGGCGCAATGGTAGCAGGGGGTGGTCATGGTTCGAGGTCTTTGGTGGCTGGGAGGGCCTCTTCGCGGGCAAGCCCGCTCCCACAGGGGCACGCGGTGTCCTTGTGGAAGCGGGCTTGCTCGCGAAGCGCGGAGCGCAGGTTGTTTATTTTCTCAGGTCCTCGGCGCCCTGCAACGGTTCGTCACCCAGCAACAAATCCTTGTCATGGCTGACCTCTTCTTCTTCGAACAGGCGCCAGGTGTTGCCGCCTTCCACGCCAAGCAGTTCCACGAAACGGCGACCTTCGACCTTGTCGGTGACCTGGCCGATGTAGCGGCCGGGCTCGCTGTCGCTGCGGGTGAGGTTGATCTTGCGATCCTTCTCTGGCTGGGTCGGGGAGATCAGGTTCAGCTCCAGGGTATCTGGATTGCTGTAGCCAGTCAGTTGCAGCTCGACCTCGCCGGTCAGTTCGTCCAGGTGCAGCTTGCCGCGCAGTTGCAGGGTCTGGGCCAGGCGTTCGCGGTCCAGGGAACGGTTGATGCCTTTGCCGGCCTCGTAGTAGTTGTCGTTGACCAGGTTGTCCGGGTTGTTCACTGCGATGGTCACCATGGACAAGGTCAGGGTCACCGAGCAGGCCAGAATCGCGATGATGATCCAGGGCCAGAGGTGCTTGTACCAAGGGCTGGCGGCAGTAGTTGCGGGCATGCGTATGTTCCCTGTTAACGGACTTGTGGGCCGATGAATCGGCTCTTGGCTTCAATATGGACGCTGGTGTCATCGGCGTCTTCGAGGATGAAGGTCACCTCGTTGGTGCTCGACGGCAACTGCTCCGGCGCACTCGACAACTCCACCGGCATGCTGACGATATCGCCGGCGGCCACTTTGATTTCGCGCCGGCCTTGCAGCTTGAGGTCCGGCAGGCCAGCGGCGTCGAGCACGTAGGTGTGGTCGCGCTGGTCTTTGTTCATGATCTTCAGGCTGTAGACGTTTTCGATGCGCCCTTCGGCATTCTCGCGATACAGCACGCGGTCCTTGCTGACGTCGAAACCTACCAGAGAGCGCATGAAGAAGGCGGCCACCAACAGGCTGATCATCGCCAGCAATACCAGCGCGTAACCGATCAGGCGCGGGCGCAGCTTATGGGTTTTCTGCCCCGAAAGGTTGTGTTCGGTGGTGTAGCTGATCAGGCCGCGTGGGTACTCCATCTTGTCCATGATGTTGTCGCAGGCATCGATACAGGCGGCGCAACCGATGCACTCGATTTGCAGCCCGTCGCGGATATCGATACCGGTAGGGCACACCTGCACGCACATCGTGCAGTCGATGCAGTCGCCCAGGCCCTGGGCCTTGTAGTCGGTACCCTTTTTACGTGGGCCACGCACTTCGCCACGGCGGGGGTCATAGGACACGATCAAGGTGTCCTTGTCGAACATCACGCTCTGGAAGCGCGCATAGGGGCACATGTAGATGCACACCTGCTCACGCAGCCAGCCGGCGTTGCCGTAGGTGGCGAGGGTGAAGAAACCCACCCAGAAATACGACCAGCCATCGGCCTGGCCAGTGAAAAAGTCGAACACCAGTTCGCGAATCGGCGAGAAGTAGCCGACGAAGGTGATGCCGGTGGCAAAGCCGATCAGCAGCCACAGGCTGTGCTTGCTGAACTTGCGCAGGAATTTGTTGGCGCTCATGGGCGCCTTGTCGAGCTTGATGCGTTGGTTGCGGTCGCCTTCGGTGACCTTTTCGCACCACATGAAGATCCACGTCCACACGCTTTGTGGGCAGGTATAGCCGCACCACACGCGCCCGGCGTATACGGTGATAAAGAACAGGCCAAATGCCGCGACAATGAGAATGCCCGATAGCAGGATGAAATCCTGGGGCCAGAACGTTGCGCCGAAAATAAAGAATTTACGCTCCGGCAGGTTCCACCACACCGCCTGGTGACCGCCCCAGTTCAGCCACACCGTGCCGAAGTACAACAGGAACAGAGCGGCACCGCCGACCATGCGCAAGTTGCGGAACAAGCCAGTGAAGGCGCGGGTGTAGATCTTCTCACGCGAAGCGTAGAGGTCGACGGTCTTGGCAGGCGGGGTAACGTCATGTACCGGTATCTGGTCGCTCATCATTGCATCCCACGGCGGTGGAGATTTGCCTCGGCCAGTACGTGCCAGCCGGGGTCAAATTAAGGGTGTTGCAGTGGCCTAATGATACGCCCCCGATGGTGCGCAAAGGGTGCGACCTTTGGTCGCGTTGGGGGAAATCAATTGATGGTGTACGTGACCTGGATCAATTGACTTGGCAAGTATGGACGGTTTTTGTCGGTAAGCCGGTCATTCGTCCCATGGATTGATCAGTGCAACGCCGCTCGATTGGAAGTCGCTGATGTTGCGCGTGACGACGGTGAGCCCATGAACCAGCGCGGTAGCGGCAATCAATGAATCACTTTCGTTGGCTCGGTCGGGTACATGCAAGTGTGCGCAACGCAACGCGACTGCTGCATCGACGGGCAGGATTCTGGCATCAAAGGCGGGCATCACATGACGCTTGAGCCAGGCTCTCAACACCTTCCCCTGCGCCGGGTCTCGCCGCTCAATTCGCAGGACTCCGGTTTCCAATTCCTTCAGCGTGATCGCCGAAATAAACATACGTGGCGCCACCACACTTTTTGCCCACGCCACGACATTCGCATCAGCCTGAGGTTTACGCAGTTCAGAGATCACATTCGTGTCGAGTAAATACATCAAGAAAAGTCCACGGGGCGATGAATGATCACGGCACGTTCAGTTTCGAAGTCGATATCGGCCGCTTCCGGCATCACCAAAAGATCAACGATGTCGGCGTTCAGACCTGTCAGCTTCTGGTAGTCCTCAATGCTTAGCAGTACATGGGCAGGCTTGCCGCGATCAGTGATAAAAACCGGCCCTTTGCGGGCGGCTTTTTTGGCACCACTTGTGTCTTGATTGAATTCGCGGCTGGAGATGGTCGTGATGGTCATGGGGTGGGTCCCCCTTCGCTGGACTTAATGTAGTTACGTTACTACCTTGCGAATGCGTGCGGCAAGGTTGAGGCTACGAACGGTAGATTTGGCTTTGGAAGGTTCGCAGTTGAAACAAAAAAGCCCCGCCAGCATTCGCTGCGCGGGGCTCCATTGTTTCAGAGGTCTTACTGCTCCTCAGCCTTCTTATCCCCATGAGACAAGCTATACACATACGCCGCCAGCAAATGCACCTTGTCATTGCCCTGCAACTGCTCCTGCGCCGGCATCTGGCCCTGGCGGCCGTAACGGATGGTCTGCTGCAGTTGCGCAAAGCTTGAGCCGTAGATGAACGCACCCGGATGCGTCAGGTCGGGTGCGCCCATGGCTGGGGTGCCTTTACCGGCCGGGCCGTGGCAGGCCACGCAGTTGGCGGCGAAGAGTTTTTCACCGTTGGCCACATCGGCCTTGGCGCCTTCCGGCAGTTTGCGGCCATCGAGCTGGGTCACCACAAAGCCTGCTACGTCAGCCACGCCTTGCTCGCCGATGACTTCGGCCCAGCCTGGCATCACCGCGTGGCGGCCCTTCATGATGGTTTCCTTGATGGTGTTGGGTTCGCCACCCCAGCGCCAGTCGGCGTCGGTCAGGTTGGGGAAACCGTAGGCGCCCTTGGCGTCGGAGCCGTGGCACACCGAGCAGTTGGAGGCAAACAGCCGACCGCCCATCTTCAAGGCTTGCGGGTCCTTGGCGACTTCTTCAATGGGCATCGACGCGAATTTGGCGAAGATCGGCCCGAACTTGGCCTCCGACCTGGCCATTTCCTTTTCCCATTCGTGCACGCCGGTCCAGCCGGTCTGGCCGTTGGCGAACGGGGTTTGCTTGTCGTTGTCGAGGTAGTTGTAGCCTGGTAGCAGGCCCTTCCAGTTGCCCAGGCCAGGGTAGAGCACCAGGTAACCAAGGGCGAAGACGATGGTGCCGACAAACAGCATGAACCACCACTTGGGCAGCGGGTTGTCGTACTCCTCGATGCCGTCGAACGAGTGGCCGACGGTCTCGTCCGTCTGTTCGGTGCGCTGGCCCTTGCGGGTCGACAGCAGCAGCCAGGTCAGGGCGAAGATGGTACCCAGACTGAGGACTGTGACGTACAGACTCCAGAACGTAGTCATTCTTTGTTACTCCTAGAAGCTTGCTCGACGTGCTTGATGGCTTCGGGGTCATCTGCGAAGGGCAGCATGGTCGCGTCGTCAAACTCCGACTTGCGCCGTGGGCTGAACACCCACAACGCCAGGCCGATAAAGGCCACCATCACCACAACGGTGCCCAGGCCACGAATCATCCCGATATCCATGAAGGTCACCGTTTGCTTTTGATGATGGTGCCAAGGCCTTGCAGGTAGGCCACCAATGCGTCCATTTCGGTCTTGCCCTTCACGGCGGCGGCCGCACCGGCGATGTCTTCGTCGGTGTAGGGCACGCCCAGGGTGCGCAAGACTTCCATCTTCTTCGCGGTGTCCTTGCCGTCGAGCTTGTTTTCCACGAGGAACGGGTACGCCGGCATTTTCGACTCAGGCACCACGTTGCGCGGGTTGTACAGGTGCGCACGCTGCCAGTCATCGGAGTAACGCCCACCCACACGGGCCAGGTCCGGGCCGGTGCGTTTGGAGCCCCACAGGAACGGGTGGTCCCACACGCTTTCACCGGCGACCGAGTAGTGGCCGTAGCGTTCGGTTTCGGCGCGGAACGGGCGGATCATCTGCGAGTGGCAGCCCACGCAACCGTTGGCGATGTAGACGTCGCGGCCTTCCAGTTCAAGGGCGGTGCGCGGCTTCATGCCTTCGACCGGCTTGTTGGTCACGTCCTGGAAAAACAGCGGGACAATTTGGGTCAGGCCGCCGATGCTCACGGCGATGACCATGAAGAAGGCCAGCAGGCCGATGTTCTTCTCGACTACTTCATGCTTCATCAGTGAGCTCCCACAACGGCGATCTTGGCGGCGGCTTCGGCTTCTACAGGGTCGCTGGCACGTACGGTGCGCCAGACGTTGTAGGCCATCAACAGCATGCCGCTGGCAAAGAACGCACCGCCCAGGGCACGTACGATAAAGCCCGGGTGGCTGGCTTGCAGCGCTTCGACGAAGGAGTAGGTGAGGGTGCCGTCATCGTTGATCGCACGCCACATCAGGCCCTGGGTGATGCCGTTGACCCACATCGAGGCGATGTAGAGCACGGTGCCGATAGTGGCCAGCCAGAAGTGCGCGTTGATCAGCCCGACGCTGTGCATCTGCACGCGGCCGAACAGTTTGGGGATCATGTGGTACAGCGCGCCGATGGAGATCATCGCCACCCAGCCCAGCGCCCCGGCGTGTACATGGCCGATGGTCCAGTCGGTGTAGTGGGACAGCGAGTTGACGGTCTTGATCGCCATCATCGGACCTTCAAAGGTCGACATGCCGTAGAACGCCAGGGACACCACCAGAAACCGCAGGATCGGGTCGGTGCGCAGCTTATGCCAGGCGCCCGAGAGGGTCATCATGCCGTTGATCATGCCGCCCCAGCTTGGCGCCAGCAGGATGATCGACATCGCCATGCCCAGGGACTGTGCCCAGTCCGGCAAGGCGGTGTAGTGCAAGTGGTGAGGGCCGGCCCAGATGTACAGGGTGATCAGCGCCCAGAAGTGCACGATGGACAGGCGATAAGAGTAGATCGGGCGCTCGGCCTGCTTGGGCACGAAGTAGTACATCATCCCCAGGAAACCGGTGGTGAGGAAGAAGCCTACGGCGTTGTGGCCATACCACCACTGGATCATCGCGTCCGTTGCGCCGGAATAGGCCGAATAGGACTTGAACAGGTTCACCGGCAGGGAGGCGTGGTTGACGATGTGCAGCATCGCCGTGACCACGATAAAGGCCCCGTAGAACCAGTTGCCCACGTAGATGTGCTTGGTCTTGCGCTTGACGATGGTGCCGAAGAACACCAGGCCGTAGGTCACCCACACGATGGCAAGCAAAATGGCGATCGGCCATTCCAGCTCGGCGTATTCCTTGGTGGTGGTGTAGCCCAGGGGCAGGCTGATGATGGCGCCGACGATGACCGCTTGCCAGCCCCAGAAGGTGAAGGCGGCGAGGCCATCGGAGATCAGTCGCGTCTGGCAGGTGCGCTGCACGACATAGTAGGAGGTGGCAAACAGTGCACATCCGCCGAAGGCGAAGATCACCAGGTTGGTGTGCAGTGGGCGCAGGCGGCCGAAAGTCGTCCAGGGCAGGTCGAAATTCAATTGCGGCCAGACCAGTTGCGAGGCGATGAACACCCCGAGCCCCATGCCAAGGATCCCCCAGACCACCGTCATGATGGCGAACTGGCGGACTACCTTATAGTTATAAGCAGTCGGACTGATTGCTGTGCTCATTCTAAGGTTCCACGGTTTAGGTTTTTTTATAGGTAAAATCGGCCGCAAGTATGTAGAAACCGAGGGGCCATTGCAACGCAATGGCTGACCTGTATCAATACGTTCCACGCCAGATTCTGCGCCCTTTCCATGTTTGGTGTAAGGATAAAGACCGAAATAGAAAGCTGATCAAGTGGACAGGAATTTTAGGGGGCGCAACGGATACCGTCGCCTACGCCAGAATTGCTCCACTGTGGGAACAAGCGTAGACCCGAATAGGAGGAGGGGAAAGTTGGGTTTGGAAGGGGTGCGACACTTGGTCGCGACTTATGCCTGTGGCGAGGGAGCTTGCTCCCGTTGGGCTGCGCAGCGGCCCCAAAATCGTGGGAGCGCTTCGCACTCCAGCGGGAGCAAGCTCCCTCGCCACAGGTAGAGCTTTTACTGCGGTTGGCTGTCTGGCGTTGCGCCTTCAGCGTTATGGGACAGGCTGTACACGTAAGCCGCCAGCAGGTGCACCTTGTCATTGCCTTGCAGCACGTCCTGGGCCGGCATCTGGCCCTGGCGACCATGGCGGATGGTCTGCTGCAACTGCGCCAGGCTGGTGCCGTAGATAAAGCCGGCAGGCTCGGTCAGGTTGGGCGCACCCATGGCTTCCACGCCGTGACCTTGCGGACCATGGCACGCCACGCAAGTGGTGCTGAAGGCGGCTTGGCCGGCGGCCAGGTCGGCGGTGTTGTCGGCGGGCAACGGCAGCTTGGCCAGGTCGTGACGCACATAGGCGGCGACGTTCTTCACCCCGTCCTCGCCCAGCACTTCACCCCAGGCCGGCATCGCCGCGTGGCGACCGTTCAGGATGGTGGCCTTGATGGCCTCGGCCGAACCGCCCCAGCGCCAGTTGTTGTCGGCCAGGTTGGGGAAGCCGTAGGCGCCCTTGGCGTCCGAGCCGTGGCACACCGCACAGTTGGAGGCAAACAGGCGACCGCCCATCTTCAACGCTTGCGGGTCCTTGGCGACTTCTTCCACCGGCATGGCCGCGAACTTGGCGAAGATCGGCCCGAACCTGGCGTCGGCCTTGGCCATTTCCTTGTCCCATTCCTTGGTCTGGGTCCAGCCGTCTTCATAGCCCGGCAGTACGCCTTTCCAGTTGCCCAGGCCCGGGTAGAGGATCAGGTAGCCGACGGCAAACACCAGGGTGCCGGCGAACAACATGAACCACCACTGGGGCAGCGGGTTGTCGTATTCCTCGATACCGTCGAAGGCGTGGCCCATGGTCTGGTCGACGCTGCCCTTGGTCTCGCCCTTGCGGGTGCCGACCAACAGCCAGGTCAGGCCGATCAGGCTGCCCAGGGTCAATACGCAGATCCATGTACTCCAGAACGTAGTCATGGCCGAGTGCTCCTTGTGGCTGGCTCTGCTTGAGCGTCGGGTGGGGAAGGTTCATCGGCAAACGGCAGCAGGCGGGCCTGCTCGAATTCCGCATTGCGGCGGTTGTTGAATACCCACAGCGACAGGCCGATAAAGGCGATGGCAACCACCAGCGTACCCAGGCCGCGGATGGTGCCCGCATCGAATTCAAATCCCATGGCTCACCTCTTGCTCTTGATGGCAGTGCCGAGCACTTGCAGGTAGGAAACCAGCGCGTCCATCTCGGTCTTGCCCTTGAGGCTGGCGACTGCGCCATTGATGTCGTCGTCGGTGTACGGCACGCCGAGGGTGCGCATCACTTTCAACTTGGTCTCGGTGTGGCTGCTGTCGACGGCGGCGGTGACCAGCCAGGGGTAGGCCGGCATTTTCGACTCTGGCACCACGTTGCGCGGGTTGTACAAGTGAGCGCGGTGCCAGTCGTCCGAGTAGCGCGCGCCGACGCGGGCCAGGTCCGGCCCGGTACGCTTGGAGCCCCACAAGAACGGGTGGTCCCACACGCTTTCGCCGGCCACCGAATAGTGGCCGTAGCGCTCGGTCTCGGCGCGGAACGGGCGGATCATCTGCGAGTGGCACTGCACGCAGCCTTCGCGGATGTAGATGTCGCGGCCTTCCAGTTGCAGCGCGGTGTAGGGCTTCATGCCTTCGACCGGTTTGTTGGTCACGTCCTGGAAGAACAGCGGGACGATCTGCGTCAGGCCACCGATGCTCACGGCGAGCACCATCAGCAGCATCAACAGGCCGACGTTCTTTTCAATCGTTTCGTGTTTCATCATCGACTCCTCAGGCCATCTGCGCGGCAGCGGTGACTTCGGCAGGTTGCGCCGAACGCACGGTGCGCCATGTGTTGTAAGCCATCAGGAACATGCCGCTGAGGAAGATCGCACCGCCCACCAGACGCACGATGAAGCCTGGGTGGCTGGCCACCAGGGTTTCGACGAAGGAGTAGGTGAGGGTGCCGTCTTCGTTGACCGCACGCCACATCAGGCCCTGGGCGATGCCGTTGACCCACATCGAGGCGATGTAGAGCACGGTGCCGATGGTGGCCAGCCAGAAGTGCGCGTTGATCAGGCCGAGGCTGTACATCTGCTCGCGACCGAAGACTTTCGGGATCATGTGGTACAGCGCGCCGATGGAGATCATCGCCACCCAGCCCAGCGCCCCGGCGTGTACGTGGCCGATGGTCCAGTCGGTGTAGTGGGAGAGGGCGTTGACGGTCTTGATCGCCATCATCGGGCCTTCGAAGGTCGACATGCCGTAGAAGGCCAGGGAGACGACGAGGAAGCGCAGGATCGGGTCGCTGCGCAACTTATGCCAGGCACCCGAGAGGGTCATCATGCCGTTGATCATGCCGCCCCAGCTTGGCGCCAGCAGCACCAGTGACATCACCATGCCCAGGGACTGCGCCCAGTCCGGCAAGGCGGTGTAGTGCAAGTGGTGAGGACCGGCCCAGATGTACAGGGTGATCAGCGCCCAGAAGTGCACAATCGACAAGCGATAGGAATACACCGGACGCTCGGCCTGTTTGGGCACGAAGTAGTACATCATGCCGAGGAAGCCCGCAGTCAGGAAAAAGCCTACCGCGTTGTGCCCATACCACCACTGCACCATGGCATCCGTCGCACCGCCGTACAGCGAGTAGGACTTGGTCAGGCTGACCGGGATTTCCAGGTTATTGACGATATGCAAAATGGCCACGGTGATGATGAACGCGCCGAAGAACCAGTTGCCCACATAGATGTGCTTGGTCTTGCGTTTCATGATCGTGCCGAAGAACACGATGGCGTAGGCGACCCAGACGATGGTGATCAGGATGTCGATCGGCCATTCCAGCTCGGCGTATTCCTTGGAGCTGGTGTAGCCCAGTGGCAGGCTGATGGCGGCCAGCAGGATCACAAGCTGCCAGCCCCAGAAGCAGAACGCGGCGACTTTCGGCGCGAACAGCTGCGTCTGGCAGGTGCGTTGCACCGAGTAAAAGGAGCTGGCGAACAGCGCACAGCCACCGAACGCGAAAATCACCGCGTTGGTGTGCAAAGGGCGCAGGCGGCCGAAGCTGGTCCAGGGCAAATCGAAGTTGAGCGCAGGCCAAACCAATTGGGCCGCGAGAAAAACCCCGAGCCCCATGCCGACGATGCCCCACACCACCGTCATAATGGCGAATTGGCGGACCACCTTGTAGTTATAGGCGGTACTTAAAGTAGTGTTCATGGTTCCCCATCCACGGTTCAACCCAAGCAAGTGCAGCACTTGGGCTGGAGTTATAGGCAGACTAAAAAGCGAGGCAAGCATGGGCAAAGAGCACAAGGCCAGTATTGACGGGGATCAATGGGCGCAGTGTGTACGGGAACATGGCTGGTTGTGGGATGTCGCCACGGGCAAGCCTTCAGGCGAGCCTGTCACGTTGATCCTGGCCCACGGCGCTGGCGCACCGATGGACTCGGCATTCATGAACGACATGGCTGCACGCCTTGCCGGGCATGGCGTGAACGTGTTGCGCTTCGAGTTCCCGTACATGGCCCAGCGCCGCTTGGACGGGGGCAAACGCCCGCCAAATCCGGCGCCGAAACTGCTGGAGGCGTGGCGTGAGGTGTATGCCCAGGTGCGACGTCATGTCGCTGGGAAACTGGCGATTGGCGGCAAGTCCATGGGCGGGCGCATGGCCAGTTTGTTGGCCGATGAGCTGGGCGCCGATGGGTTGGTGTGCCTCGGCTATCCGTTTTATGCGGTGGGCAAGCCGCAAAAGCCTCGGGTGGAGCACTTGGCCGGGTTGAAGACGCCGACGTTGATTGTGCAGGGCGAGCGTGATGCCTTGGGCAATCGAGCGGCGGTGGAGGGGTATGCGTTATCGCCGAGCATTGAGGTGATGTGGCTGGCGGCGGGGGATCATGATTTGAAGCCGTTGAAGGCGTCGGGGTTCAGTCATGAGCAGCATTTGGAGGCGGCGGCCATCAAAGCGTCAGGTTTTCTCGCCTGACGCTTTGTGAGGGGGTTGGTGTTGCAAAGGTGATGAGCTTTTTTAAGGGTATTCTTTTTGAATATAGTACATTTCGAAATCACCTGTAACATTCATGTGGGCCGACTGTTCTCTAAAGGTTGCTTTGAAAGAACCTGTTGCTCTTTCGGTAAGCGTATTGATGGTAATCGTTACTTCGGCCTCCTCAGCCCTGTGAATTGTAAATCCATTAGCAGGGTCGCCGATGGGTTCCCGAGCGTAAAATTCATCTGTGAGGTTATAGGTTTTAGTTATATTTCCTTCTTCATAAGGAATTTTTATTCTATAGACTAGCAGGTTCTTATTGCTAATGGACCCGGTTGCTCCTTTGAGGATCCATTCCGTTTTATCTTTATTGTGGTAAAAATATACTCTTTCCGCAGATGTACTTTCGTTGCATTTAATCCACGTAAACGTATTTTTAGACGTGGGGTTTTCGTGATCTTCCAAGGGGTAGAGGTCGGTTGACATTATAAAGCTCCTTTATATAGGGGGCGTTTGTCAGGGGGTTGAGGTCTCACTGTACGAGCATCCGTGAAAATGATGTGGCTATGGGCAGTCTTTTATAGGCATAAACGTGCCGTTAGTCATGTCTACACGGTCGCGGATTTTATTTTTAAAGGTGGCTTCGCAGCGCAACGGCTGCTGAGTCAGTGTAAGCGTTACATTGTATTCGTCTTCATAGGTGCCACCGCCGAAGGGAACATAGTAAAAGTTCGATTTCTCATCACCCTGTTTAAATGTTTTATCGATGATTTGTTCATTTTCATCGTCGCAGTAAATATAAATAGCCCAGTAGCGGTACTGAGGCGTACCCCATTCTCCCTCCTCGCCGGTCAGATACCATGCCTTGCTTGAATTGGAGTAGGCCAGCCAGCCCTGCGTTTTGTATTGAGTTTGTCCTTCTGTCCACTTAAAGACCGAATTTTGTGAGTCAAGGGTAGTTCCAGGCCACTCACAGCAGCATTTTATTTCGCGTAATTCCGGCGCTGTGTCAGTGAAAGAACCTTCGAAATTCAGCGTTGTGTTCCCTGTGCTTTCGTCAACGGTTATCTCAATGTCACCGACAGGTTTAAAGCGTTCTTCAGTTTCAGGTGCGTTATTGTTTGCACCTTGAATGTACATATGGGCGAAAGCTTCCGGGGTTTGCTGGATTGATTTGTTAGGTGATGTGCTTATGGAGTCGCAAGGTATTTTCAGTAACAGTGATTGTTGAGTGTCTGGGGACTGGAGCGTCAACTTGACCCAATACTGATTATTGTATTCGGATAGGTGCAGTGGGAGGACCCAGCCTTCCAGTGTTCTTTCGTTGTTTGATGATTTTTCAGTCCATTGCACACGTCCCATGGTTTTTGGGAATGGATGCAGGGCGCTATTTGAGTCGGTAGACCGGGACATGACGGTGTGCTCCTGTTTGACAGGTTCACACTATAAGGAGGGAGGCGTTCAAAGATTAACTGTGAGGATTGACAGTTTTATAGAATGCTTGGTGATAAAAAGATGATGAGTGATAGCCATCTGCAAGGGGCTCACTTGTTGGAGAAAGTGAGCCCCTGAAGTTCTACCGGTTAAAACGCTCCACCAGCGAGTACTGAGTATTCGCTGTATGAGTCAGTTCTTCACTCAACTGCGCCGAGTTCATCGCCTGCTCTGAGGTCTGGTCTGCCAACAGCGCAATAGTGCTGATGTTACGGCTGATCTCCTCGGCCACGGCGCTTTGCTCTTCGGTGGCCGCGGCAATCTGGGTGGTCATGTCGGTGATATTGGCCACCGCCTCACTGATGCCCACCAACGCCTGATCCGCTTCCATCACACGCGCCACACCTTCTTCGGCCTGGCGGTGCCCGGCGTCCATGGTTTGCACGGCCGCAGCCGCCGTGTGTTGCAGCTTGGCGATCAGGTTGTGGATCTGCCCGGTGGATTCGGCCGTACGCTGCGCCAGTTGGCGCACTTCATCGGCGACCACCGCAAAACCACGGCCCATCTCACCGGCACGCGCTGCTTCGATAGCGGCGTTGAGCGCCAGCAAGTTGGTCTGGTCGGCGATGCCCTTGATTACATCGACAACGCCGCCAATTTCATCGCTGTCTTTGGCCAGTTGCGTGACGGTCACGCCGGTCTCGCCAACGGCGGCCGAAAGCCGCTGAATCGCCTCGCGGGTTTCCCCGGCGATATCGCGGCCGCGACCGGTCAGGCGGTTGGCTTCCTGGGTGGCGTCGGCGGTGCGCTGCACGTGGCTGGCGACTTCCTGGGTGGTCGCCGCCATCTGGTTTACCGCAGTGGCCACCTGTTCGGTTTCCACGCGCTGGCGTTCCAGGCCGCTGGAGCTGTTATGCGCCAGGGTGTTGGATTGCGCCGCCTGGTCGTTGAGGTGCTCGGCGGTGTCCTGCAAGCGGGTAAGACAGGTCTTCAGACGCGCTTCCTGGCTGAGGATCGACATTTCCAGGCGCGCTTGTGCGCCACGGCTGTCGGTGTACATCTGCGCGATCAACGGGTCGGACGTGGTCTGTTCGGCCAGGCGCAGCAAACGCTTGAGGCCGCGCTGTTGCCAGCTCAGGCCCAGCAGGCCCAACGGCACCGACAGCGCCGCAGCCAGGGCAAAGCCCCACTGGGAGGTGAGGGTGGCGCCGATCATGAAACTCAGTTGGCTGACCAGGATAAACGGCAGCCAGTCCTGCAGCACCGGCAGCCATTTGTCGCGCTGGGGAATCGCCGACTTGCCCTGGTTGATGCGTTGATAAAGCGCCTCGGCCCGACGGATCTGCTCGGCGGTTGGCTTGATGCGCACCGATTCGTAGCCGATCACCTGGTTACCGTCGAACACCGGTGTCACATAGGCGTTAACCCAGTAGTGGTCACCGGTCTTGCAGCGATTCTTGACAATGCCCATCCATGGCAAGCCTTGTTTGAGCGTGGACCACATGTGCGCGAACACCGCCGAGGGCACATCCGGGTGACGCACCAGGTTGTGCGGGGCACGGACCAGTTCGTCGCGGGTGAACCCACTGATTTCGACAAACGCGTCGTTGCAGTAGGTAATGACACCCTTGGCATCTGTGGTGGAGATCAACCGTTGCTGAGCGGGGAAGGTACGTTCGCGCTGGGTAACGGGTTGGTTATTACGCATGATTGTTCAATCCGCAAGGCTTTCAGGGGGTATCGGCCATGCTGGGTATTTATTTAACTTATTTTTGCAACAATCCTGGGAGCAGAGTGCCGACTGTGGCGAGGGAGCTTGCTCCCGCTGGGCTGCGAAGCGGCCCCAAACAACTTGCGGGCGCTACGCACCCGAGCGGGAGCAAGCTCCCTCGCCACAACAGCTCGTTCTTACAGTCGGGCAGGCTTAGCTGGCCAGCATCGGGTAGGTGAACAAGCCGAAATGCAGCAGATTCAAGCCAAAATGCGTGGCAATCGCCGCGCCCAGCCCGCCAAAGCGATACGCCAGGCCGTAACCGACCCCGGCAATACTGGCCAGCGTCACCCATTGCCAACCCGCACCACAATGCATCAGGCCGAATAACAGCGAGGCCAGCAGCAGCGCGAGGTTCTCGCCGTAGGGCAAGTGTTTGAAGCGTTGGCTCAGGCCGCCCTGAACATAGCCACGAAACAGCGCTTCTTCCACCAGCGTCACCAGCAGCAGGTTATTGAGTACCCACAGCCATGCCTGGTCCGGCCATTTCGGTGCCCAACTGATCATTCCCATCAGTGCGGCCCCACCCAATACGGCGATGGCGGTCAGGGTCAGTGCCAGGGCGGTGACGCAGATCGACAGGCGCAATGAACGTCGCGCCACAATCCACGGGCAGGCCAGCAACAGCCAGAAGCCGATCAGGGGCTTGTCCTGGTTCAGGTACATCGAGAAGGGCACTGAGTCCGGAGTTAAACGCTGGGGCGCGATACCGCGGCCGTTATAGAAACCCGGCAGCCAGTGCATCACCAGGCCCAGGGCCAGGACGATAAACAAGCCTTGGCCCAGGTAGCGTGCCCAAGGGTTGCGTTGCTGGCGCACGGCGTACCCGGCCACCAGCAGCAGTGCGATGGAGACCGCCGCCAGTACGCCCAGTTGGCCGTAGATCAAAGCCATGACATAGCCAATGGAAAGTAGGGTGAGGTACAGCCAGGGCAAAGCAGTCATGTGAAATCCTTCGAAAAATCCGGGCGGCATTATAGCGAGTGGCCAGGTTCCAGGGCATGAAAACGCCTCCATGTACAAGGCAAGGGGGAAAGGATTGCAAAGTATGTTTGCGGCTGGTTATAGTCGTCGCGTCTTTATATCCCTTCAAAAAGATCAGCACATGCCAGCTTCCCAGCGCATAGCGGTAGTCGATTCAGCGGTCAACGCCGTGGTCGTGCCGTGCCGTGGCAAGCAGCCTGCGCAGATCAGTCATTACCCCCCACCTGTCAGTAGCACGCCGGTGTACGCAGTCGTATCACCGCCGGGTGTTGGCATTTCGGGCTGATCAGCGATTCGCTGTTGCCCGTGCCTGCCTGAAAAAACCTACTGAAATTCAGTTTTTTACTGAGTCGGCTTTTTTGCCTGATAACAGGTGGTAACCATGTCTGTGCTTTCGAAACAATCCGTGGCCGCGGCGGCCTCGACGAGCGTGTTTGTCTTGCTGTGGAGCAGCGGGGCGATCTTCTCCAAGTTGGGCTTGGCCCATGCTTCGCCCTTTGCCTTTCTGTTGATCCGGTTTGCCATCGCCCTGATGGGGTTGGTAGTGCTGGTGCCGCTCCTCAAGTTGAAGCTGCCACGTCCCGGCAAGCCGCTGCTGTATGCGGCGGCGACGGGCCTGGTCTTGCTGGGGGCCTATCAGATTTTCTATCTGCTGGCCCTGGACCTCAACGTCACCCCTGGGGTGATGGCGACCATCATGGGTGTGCAGCCGATCCTCACCGTGGTGCTGATGGAGCGCCAACGCTCCTGGCGCCGGCTGTTCGGCCTGGGGTTGGGGTTGGCTGGCTTGATCATGGTGGTGTACCAGGGCATCGGGTTGGCGGGCATGTCCCTGGCCGGGATGGTGTTCGGGCTGCTGGCGCTGGCGAGCATGACGTTTGGCTCGATCATGCAAAAGCGCATCACCGACAACCCCTTGGGCACATTGCCGTTGCAATACCTGGCCGGGCTGTTGCTGTGCGGGGTGTTTGTGCCGTTCCAGCCGTTCCACTTCGAGCACAGTGCAGGCTTTTACCTGCCGGTGCTGTGGATGGGCTTGGTGGTGTCGGTGCTGGCGACGCTGTTGCTGTATCGGCTGATTGCCCGCGGCAACCTGGTGAATGTCACCAGTTTGTTCTATCTGGTGCCGGCGGTGACCGCGGTGATGGACTACCTGATCTTTGGCAATCGCCTGGCCTTGTTGAGCGTGCTGGGAATGGCGTTGATCATCGTCGGCTTGGTGTTTGTATTCCGTAAGTAATAAACCCACCCCTGTAGGAGCGAGATTGGTCGCTCCTACAGTTTTTGCGGGCGCAGCACCAACCACAACGCCCCGGCAATCAGCACACCGCCATACAGGTGGGCCATGGACAGCGGCTCATCCAACAACAACGCACCCCACAACACGCCGAACGGCGGAATCATGAAGGTCACGGTCATCGACTTGACCGGGCCGATGGATGACAGCAGGCGGAAGTACAGGATGTAGGCGAACGCCGTACATACCAGCCCCAATCCCAGCAGCGACACCCACACCTGCCAGCCGCCCCAACTCGCCGGTGGCTGGGTGATGGCGCTGAGGGCGAAGAACGGCAGCAAAAACAACGTAGCGCCCAGCATACTGCCCAAGGCAGAGAGGCGACTGTCCAACCCGCCGCGCTGATCCAGCCAGCGGCGCGCCAGGAAACCGGCGAAGCCATAGCAGGTGGTCGCCAGCAGGCACGCTAATGCGCCCATTAACAGTTCCAGATCAAATGCCACCGGCCCTGCGCGGGTGAGCACGGCAACACCAAGCAGACCCAAGGCCACCCCCGCTATTTTCGACGGCGTCAGGCGTTCGCTGAAAAACAATCCGCCGATCAGCACACCCATCAGCGGTGTGGTGGCGTTGAAAATCGCCGAATAACCCGCTGGCAGTACCTGCGCCGCCACCGAGTACATCGTCGCGGGAATCCCCGAGTTGATCACGCCCAGCAGCAGGACCGTCTTGAACTTGCCTTGGAAATCCCAGCTCACGCGCAGCATCGCCAGGATCACCAGTAAACCCGCGGCGGCAATCGACACGCGGAAAAACGCGGTGGGCACCGTGCCGATTTCCGGCGCGATGATGCGCATGAACAGGAAACTCGCGCCCCAGATGGCAGCCAGCCCCAGCAGATACAGGGTGTCAACAGGTCTCACGGAAAACTCCTATGCCAATCGGGCGCAGAAGTGTTGCCCAGCGGGCAGGTCGGCACAATGGCTAATTGCAGTCAGTTTGCCCCCGTGCAAAATCATTCTTCTCCTGCCTCGGTTCACTGGCTAAGCTCTGGGCTTCCAGATACCCGTTCGAGGTTTCCCGCATGTCGCAGTCCGCCCTCGCTATCGCCCGGATGATCCTCGACGGTTTCGACGATTACCGTGAGCACTTCCGCCAGATCACCGATGGCGCCCGTGAGCGTTTCGAGAAGGCCCAGTGGCAGCAGGGGCAGGCCGCGTCGGCGGCGCGCATCAACCTCTATGAGGAAAAAGTCGCTGAGGTGACTACTCGTCTGCGCGCCAGTTTCGACCCTGCGGGATTGCAGGACATCGGCCAGTGGCCCTTGGTAAAAAGCGCTTATATTGGCTTGATCGACCTGCGCTTTGACGATGAGCTGTCCGAGACCTGGTACAACTCGATCTTCTGCGGCCTGTTCAGCCATGACCTGATCAGTGACGGCTGCATGTTCATCCATACCACCCGGCCTAGCCTGCGCCGGGCGCGGGCGGCGCAAACCCGTATCTACACGCCGGCCGGTAAAATAGCGGAGATGCTGGCGCAGGTCTTCTCTGACTACAGCTTCAGCGAGCCCTACGCCGACCTGCCCGCCGACCTGCGCCGCCTCGAAGCCCAGTTGCGGGAAAACCTGCCGGATTGGGTGTGCAAGGACCCGGACCTCAAGGTCGAGTTGTTTTTCTCGGTGCTGTACCGCAACAAAGGCGCCTACCTCGTGGGGCGCATCTACACCCGCGACGAACAATGGCCGCTGGTGATTCCGCTGCTGCACCGCGAAGGGCGAGGCATCCAGATCGATGCGTTGATCACCGACGAAGCCGACGTGTCGATCATCTTCTCGTTCACCCGTTCCTATTTCATGGTCGACGTGCCCGTGCCTGCGGAATTCATTGGCTTTCTCAAGCGCATCCTGCCGGGCAAACACATTGCCGAGCTGTACACCTCCATCGGTTTCTACAAGCACGGCAAATCCGAGTTCTACCGCGCGCTGATCAACCACCTGGCCACCACCGATGACCAGTTCATCATGGCCCCCGGCGTGCGTGGCATGGTCATGAGCGTGTTCACGCTGCCGGGTTTCAATACGGTGTTCAAGATCATCAAGGACCGCTTCTCGCCGTCAAAAAACGTCAATCGCGCGACGGTGATCGAAAAGTACCGCCTGGTGAAAAGCGTCGACCGGGTAGGGCGCATGGCCGACACCCAGGAGTTCGCCGACTTCCGCTTCCCCTTGAGCAAGTTCGAGCCCGAGTGCCTGGCCGAGCTGCTGGAAGTCGCCGCCGGTACCGTCGAAGTGGAGGGCGACACCGTGCTCATCCGCCACTGCTGGACCGAGCGACGCATGACCCCGCTCAACCTCTACCTCGACAACGCCAACCCCGCTCAGGTGCGCGAAGCATTGGAGGATTACGGCCTGGCGATCAAGCAACTGGCGGCGGCGAATATCTTCCCCGGCGACATGCTGCTGAAGAACTTTGGCGTCACCCGCCACGGCCGCGTGGTGTTCTACGACTACGACGAAATCTGCTTTCTCACCGAAGCCAACTTCCGCCATATTCCCGCGCCGCGCACCCCCGAGGATGAAATGGCCTCCGAGCCCTGGTATTCCATCGGCCCGCTGGATGTGTTCCCCGAAGAGTTCCCGCCGTTCCTGTTTGCCGACGCCGGGCAACGCCGGTTGTTCGATGAGCTGCATGGCGAGTTGTACAACGCTGACTACTGGAAAGGCCTGCAGGACGCGATTCGTGCCGGCAAGGTGATCGACGTGTTCCCCTACCGCCGAAAAGATCCGCTATAACCCATTCCCTCCCTGTGGGAGCGGTTTACTCCCGTTGCAGCTCAACCGGCTGCCCGCTCGGCTGCTTTTCTGCCACACTTGCCGGCCGTGCATAAATAGATGACCGTCGAAATAGCTGATGACAGACCAAGCACCCACCATCGACCAACTGCTCAAAACCCTCGATCACGCCATGCTCGCCGACCGCCACCGCTTGCGCCGGCAGTTGCTTGAGCTGCGCAAGAAGCCCGATGAGGAGAAGCTGGCGCAGTGGGTGGCGCGCATGCAGGCATCGTGCGCCCAGGTCACGGCGCGGCGCGCCAGCCTGCCGGTGATTCGCTACGACGACAGCCTGCCGATTGCCGCCAAGCGCGATGAGATCAAGGACGCGCTGAACAAGCACCAAGTGCTGATCATCGCCGGTGAGACCGGTTCGGGTAAAACCACCCAGTTGCCGAAAATCTGCCTGGAAATCGGCCGCGGCCAGTTCGGCCTGATCGGCCATACCCAGCCACGCCGGATCGCAGCGCGCAGTGTCGCCAGCCGTGTCGCTGAAGAGCTGGCCACGCCATTGGGTGCGCTGGTCGGTTACCAAGTGCGCTTCGAAGACCAGAGTGACTCCAACACCCTGATCAAGCTGATGACCGACGGCATCCTGCTGGCCGAAACCCAGAACGACCGCTACCTCGAGCGCTACGACACGATCATCGTCGACGAAGCCCACGAACGCAGCCTGAACATCGACTTCCTGCTCGGCTACCTCAAGACCCTGTTGCCGCGCCGCCCCGACCTCAAAGTCATCATCACCTCGGCCACCATCGACCTGGAGCGCTTTTCCAAGCACTTCGACGATGCGCCGATTGTCGAGGTATCGGGCCGTACCTTCCCGGTGGACACCTGGTATCGCCCACTCACCCTGGAACAGGACGAGGAGGGCAACCGCGTCGAGGACGACCTGACCGTCGACCAGGCGATCCTCGCCACCCTCGATGAAATCGCCGCCTATGAGCGCAGCGAACGGCGCAGCCCCGGCGACGTGTTGGTGTTCCTGCCCGGCGAGCGCGAGATTCGTGACGCGGCCGACATGCTGCGCAAGGCCCAACTCAAGCACACCGAGATTTTGCCGTTGTACGCACGGCTGTCGCCGGCCGAGCAGCAGCGCATTTTCCAGTCCCACCCGGGCCGGCGCGTGGTACTGGCGACCAACGTCGCGGAAACCTCGCTGACGGTGCCGGGCATTCGCTATGTGATCGACAGCGGCACGGCGCGCATCAGCCGCTACAGCTACCGCGCCAAAGTGCAGCGTTTGCCCATCGAGGCGATTTCCCAGGCCAGCGCCAACCAGCGTAAAGGCCGTTGCGGCCGGGTTGAGCCGGGTATTTGCGTGCGCTTGTACAGCGAAGAAGATTTTATCGGGCGCCCGGAATTTACCGACCCGGAAATCCTGCGCACCAACCTCGCTGCCGTGATCCTGCAGATGCTGCACCTGCGCCTGGGCGAGATCACCGATTTCCCGTTTATCGAACCGCCGGATGGCAAGGCCATCAGCGACGGTTTCAACCTGCTGCAAGAACTCTCGGCGGTAGACCGCAACAGCCAGCTCACGCCGTTGGGCCGCCAGCTTGCCCGCTTGCCGGTGGACCCGCGCATGGGCCGCATGTTGCTGGAAGCGGCCAAGCTGGGCAGTTTGCAGGAAGTGTTGATTGTCGCCAGCGCCATGTCGATCCAGGACCCGCGCGAGCGCCCACCGGAGCGTCAACAAGCGGCCGACCAGGCCCATGCACAGTGGAAAGACCCGGATTCGGACTTCGCCGGGTTGGTCAACCTGTGGCGCGGTTTCGAGGAGCAGCGCCAGGAACTGACCGCCAGCCCGTTGCGCAACTGGTGCCGCAAAAACTTCCTCAACTACTTGCGCCTGCGTGAGTGGCGCGACTCCCATCGTCAATTGAGCCTGATCTGCCGCGACATGCAACTGAGCCTCAACAAAGAGCCCGCGGACTATCCGAAGCTGCATAAAGCGGTACTGTCCGGCTTGCTCAGCCAGATCGGCCAGAAGACCGAAGACGGCGATTACCTCGGCGCGCGCCAGCGTCGCTTCTGGATTCACCCGTCTTCGGGCATCGGCAAGAAGCGCCCGCAATGGCTGATGACCGCCGAACTGGTGGAAACCACCAAGCTCTATGCACGCATGGTGGCGAAAATCGACGCCGACTGGATCGAGCCGCTGGCCGGGCATCTGATCAAGAAAAACCACTTCGAACCCCATTGGGAGAAGAAGCGCGGCCAGGTGGTGGCCTATGAGCAGATCACCCTGTTCGGGCTGATCGTGGTCGGGCGCCGGCCGGTGCATTACGGGCCGATTGACCCGGTGGTGTCCCGTGAGTTGTTTATTCGTGAAGGCCTGGTGCGCGGCGAGATTCAGTCCCGTGCCAAGTGCCTGACGGCCAACCAGAAACTGCTGGAGCAACTCGACGAGCTGGAAGCCAAGGCCCGCCGTCGCGACATCCTGGCCGACGAAGAAACCCTGTACGCCTTTTACGATGCGCGCCTGCCCGCAGAGATTCACCAGACCGCCACCTTTGACAGTTGGTACAAGGTCAACAGCCAGAAAGACCCGCAACTGCTGATCATGCGCGAAGAAGATGTATTGGCCCGCGAGGCCAGTGAAGTCACCGCCGCGCATTACCCGGACACCTTGCACTTGGGCGACCTGGCCCTGGCCTTGAGTTACCACTTCGAACCCAACCACCCCCGTGACGGCGTGACCCTGCGGGTGCCGGCGCCTTTGTTGCCGGCCTTGCCAGCCGAGCGCCTGGAGTGGCTGGTGCCGGGGTTGATCGAAGCCAAGTGCATCGCTCTGGTGCGCAACTTGCCCAAGGCGTTGCGCAAAAACTTCGTGCCGGTGCCGGACTTCGTCAAGGCCGCGCTGCAACGCATCGAATTCGGCCAGGGCTCGCTGCCCCAGGCGCTGGGGCGTGAATTGCTGCGCATGACCGGTGCGCGGGTCAGCGATGAGGCGTGGGCCGAGGCGGCGCAACAGGTGGAAAACCACCTGAAGATGAACCTGGAAGTCGTCGACGGCCAGGGCAAGTTCCTCGGCGAAGGCCGTGACCTGGCCGAGCTCACCGCACGGTTTGCCGAAGCCAGCCAGGCGGCTTTGGCCGTGCCGCAAACCGCGAAAAGCCAGCAGCCGGTGGAGGCCAAGGTGTTTGCGGCGGTGGCGGAAAAAACTCAGCAGAACATCGCCGGCCTATCGATGACGGTGTACCCGGCCCTGGTGGAAGAGAACGGCACGGTCAAGGAGGGGCGCTTCTCGACTGCCGCCGAAGCCGAGTTCCAGCACCGTCGCGCCTTGCAGCGCCTGCTGATGCAGCAATTGGCGGAACCGGCGAAATTCCTGCGCGGTAAATTGCCGGGCTTGACCGAGTTGGGCTTGATGTACCGTGAACTGGGGCGTATCGACGCGCTGGTGGAAGACATCCTGCTGGCCAGCCTCGATACCTGCGTACTTGAAGGCGAAGATAGCCTGCCACGGGACGGCGCTGGCCTGGCAGCCTTGGCTGAACGCAAGCGCGGCAGTTGGACTGAGCACGCCGAACGCTTGGCGCGCCTGACCCTGGAAGTGCTGAAGCTCTGGCACGGCCTGCAAAAACGCTTCAAAGGCAAGATCGACCTGGCCCAGGCCGTGGCCTTGAACGATATCAAGCTGCAACTGAGCAACCTGGTGTATCCAGGTTTTGTGCGGGAAACCCCGGCCCAGTGGTTCAAGGAACTGCCGCGTTTCCTCAAGGCCATCGAACTGCGCCTGGAAAAACTGCCGAGCCAGGTGCAAAAGGACCGCGTGTGGAGCAGCGAATTGGGCGGCCTGTGGGCGCAGTACCAGAACCGCCTGAACAAACACACCCAGGAAGGCAAGCGCGACCCGCAGCTGGAGCTATACCGCTGGTGGCTGGAGGAATACCGAGTGTCGTTGTTTGCCCAGCAGTTGGGCACCAAGGTGCCGATTTCCGATAAGCGCTTGAGCAAGCAGTGGAGTCAGGTAGAGCCCTGAAGCCCTTCCCCAACTGTAGGAGCGAGCTTGCTCGCTCCTACAGTTATGAGGACAAACCCCTCCCACAATTGGATGTTTGTCTGGCATATCGCGCCAAATCACCGGCGTTGTGGCAAACTTCGCGGTTACAAGATTAGATAAAGCGTTGCCAGTTTGATGCCTGCTGGACGGAATCAAACGACTTACAGTTTGGTACGACGGTACCAATATCTTCTGCCTGACAGATTTAGAGGAACGACCGTGCATAACGTCGTCATCAGCGGCACCGGCCTGTACACCCCGGCCAACAGCATCTCCAACGAAGAGCTGGTGCAGTCTTTCAATGCCTACGTACAACAGTTCAACGCCGACAACGCCGCCGCTATCGAACGTGGCGAGGTGCAGGCGCTGACCGAGTCGAGCGCGGCATTCATCGAAAAGGCATCCGGCATTAAGAGCCGTTTTGTGATGGACAAAGACGGCATCCTCGATCCGCAGCGCATGGCGCCGCGCCTGCCCGAGCGCAGCAACGACGAATGGTCGGTGCTTTGCCAGATGGCCATCGGTGCCGCCGAACAAGCCCTGCAGCGCGCCGGCAAGACCGCCGCCGACATTGATGGCGTGATTGTCGCCTGCTCCAACCTGCAACGTGCCTACCCGGCGATCGCCATTGAAGTCCAGGAAGCCTTGGGTATTCAGGGTTTCGGCTTCGACATGAACGTGGCGTGTTCCTCGGCCACCTTCGGCATCCAGAACGCGGCCAACAGCATCCAGTTGGGCCAGGCCCGGGCGATCCTGATGGTCAACCCGGAAGTCTGCACCGGCCACCTGAACTTTCGTGACCGTGACAGCCATTTTATCTTCGGTGATGCCGCCACGGCAGTGATCCTGGAGCGTGCTGACCTGGCGACGTCCGAACATCAGTTCGATGTGGTGAGCACCAAGCTGCTGACCAAGTTTTCCAACAACATTCGCAACAACTTCGGGTTTCTCAACCGCACGGCGGAAGAGGGCATCGGCGCCCCCGACAAGCTATTCGTGCAGGAAGGCCGCAAGGTATTCCGTGATGTTTGCCCGATGGTGGCCGAATTGATCGGCGAACACTTGGCAGAAAACCAGCTGAGCGTGACTGATGTGAAGCGTTTCTGGCTGCACCAGGCCAACCTGAGCATGAACCACCTGATCGTGAAAAAACTGCTGGGGCGCGACGCGTCGGTGGAAGAAGCGCCAGTGATCCTCGATACTTACGCCAATACCAGCTCGGCCGGCTCGGTGATTGCGTTTCACACTTATCAGGATGACCTGCCCAAGGGCGCGGTTGCCGTACTCAGCTCCTTTGGCGCCGGGTATTCGATTGGCAGTGTGATCCTGCGCAAACGCTGAGTGTGTGGCCGGAGGCGGTCAACTGTGGGAGCTGGCTTGCCTGCGAAGGCATCGGCTCGGTGTGCCTGAATCACCGAGTTGTCTGGATCGCAGGCAAGCCAGCTCCCACATTGACCGTATTTCCACGGCAAGATTGAGGTAAACGATGCCAGCAGCGGACGACGCGCACCTGCTTGAACGCCTGCTCAAGGGGGAGCAGCGGGCCTATAAGGAATTGGTCACCACTTATCAGAGCGCAATGCGGGCGGTGGCCTATGCCATCGTTGGCCAGCGCCACGCCGATGAAATCGTGCAAGACGCCTGGGTTTCAGTGGTACGCAACCTGGCCAGGTTCGAAGGGCGATCAAGCCTGAAGACGTGGCTGTTGACCATTACCGCCAACGCTGCCAAAGGTCGTTATAAACAGAATCGTCGGGAAGTACTGCTCGACGATTTGCCTTCACCCCACGGCACCATTGGTGATGATCGCTTCAGCCCAGATGATGGCCATTGGGCTGTCGCCCCGTATGCCTGGCACCAGGACACCCCGGAAGCGCTGCTGACCGAAGATGAACTGCGCAGATGCCTGGAGCATACGATTCTGAGTTTGTCCGAATTGCAAAGCAGTGTGCTGGTCCTGCGTGAGCGCCAGGGCCTGGAACTGGAAGAAATCTGTAATCTTCTGACCCTTTCACTCTCCAACGTCCGTGTGCTGTTGCATCGAGCGCGGCTTAAAGTCTTCGCCACGGTGGAGCATTTTGAGGAAACGGGCGAATGTTGACCTGTAAAGAACAAGTAGCGCGTTCCAGTGACTATCTCGATGGGCAATTGACCTTTCGGGAGCGTCTGCTGGTGCGTCATCACTTGATGTTTTGTCCGAACTGCCGGCGCTTTATCCGTCAGATGCGCCTGATGCAGGCAACGCTCAAGCGTATGCCGCAGGAGCCGGTGGAGGGTGTTGATGCGCTGGCCGAACAACTGGCCGCCGAGCGGCGTAAAGACATCATGTAATTAGATGGACTCGCCCAAGCCGAGGCGTCTATGCGCCACGGTGGCATTCTTATAGAAGCCAACGACAGCGAGGGCGAGCCCATGAAAAAGCATACGACGATCAATCAGTCTTTGTCAGCCGA
>NZ_WJZM01000034.1:0-66735 GCF_021609545.1 Pseudomonas sp. PA-1-6B | reverse complement strand
AGAGTGGACGGTGAGTACGTGATCGCCCGTCGAACCGCTTCGGGGGAGCCATTGGAAGTGGTGATGGATAGCCATCTGCGAAGCCTGAATAATGATATTCCGATAGCAGATACTTTGCCCGGCCAGCCAGTGCATATCACCGTGGAGTTCGGAGCCCCGACGGAGACCAGTACCGTCACCTCAATCTGGCGTATCGAAGATGAACACGGGCGCCCCTGCTACGGACCTGCATTCATCCTGCATGTGATCGTCAACGTCATGGCACGCTGAAAGCAGCCTTACTTGCGCCCCTCTACCGCCATCCGCACCGCCAAACCCATCAATACCGACCCCATCAGCCAGCGCTGCAGCACCTGCCAACCAGGCCGGGTGACGAAAAACACCGCGATGGAACCCGCCATGCAGGCAATCACCGCGTTGACGCTCACGCTGATAAGAATCTGCAGGGAGCCCAGCGCCAGGGATTGCACCAGCACACTGCCATGACCGTTCGGGTCAATGAACTGGGGCAGCAACGACAAATACATCACCGCCACTTTGGGATTGAGCAGGTTGGTGACCAAGCCCATGGTGACCAACTTGCGCGGGCTGTCCTTGGGCAAGTCGCGCACCTGGAATGGCGAGCGCCCACCCGGCTTGACCGCCTGCCAGGCCAGATACACCAGATACAGCGCCCCGCCGAGCCGCAGCGCGTCGTAGGCAAACGGCACCGCCATCACCAACGCCGTGATACCCAGCGCCGCGCACACCATGTACACCACAAACCCCAGCGCCACCCCGCCCAGGGAAATCAACCCGGCCGTACGCCCCTGGCAGATGGAGCGGGAAATGAGGTAGATCATGTTCGGCCCCGGTGTCAGTACCATGCCGAGTGAAATCAGGCCGTAGGCGAGCAAGCTGGATATATCAGGCATGGATTGGCTCCTGTTTTTTATGCTGCCAGCGTGAAACCCTTCGCCGACGCGGTCGTGTTGAGCGTCATGCTAGGGGCTTGCAGGCCCAGGCGTTAGATACAGATCCGCAAGCAAAACGTCATACACCGGCGGCACCACCTACCCAGGACAGGCACATGATCGACTTCAACAACAAAGGCTTCTTCAAGCTCAAGCAAAACAACGAATACGCCGAACGCGTAGCGGCCCTGCTGCTGGACGGCGAAGAAGTGGTCGACGCGTACAAGGCCATGCGCGACGGCGTCGTGTTCACCACCAAACGCATCATCGCGGTTAACGTGCAGGGAATTACCGGCAGCAAGAAGGACTTCACCTCATTGCCGTACAAGAACATCGTGGCGTACTCGGTGGAAACGTCCGGGACGTTTGACTTGGATTCGGAGTTGGAGATTTATTTTTCGTCGTTGGGGAAGGTGAAGTTCGAATTCACTGGCAAGACCTCGATCGTGGAAATCTCGCGGCTGATTTCCAAGCACCTGCTGAGTTGATCCACAGGCACAAAAAAGACCTTGATGCTTCAAGGTCTTTTTTATTGCGGTTCAACTGATACACATCGCTCAAAATGTGGGAGCTGGCTTGCCTGCGATGCCCTTTAAGGAAAAATCACAGCCGCTGATTCACTTGATACTCGGACACATTTTCATTCCCGCCACCTACTCAAACGCCTGCAATACCAAACCGCCCCACTGAACGCTGCTCCCAAAACCACAACCCCATTCCCAACCAACCAAAGCCCAAAATTCCTGCTCTGATCCGCATCCCCTTGATAAAACGGCCCAAAATACGCAGACACGACCACCACCAAACCGTTAAATACTCCGAGCGCCACTACAACTACCCCGACGACAAACACCACGCCCTTAACCAATTTCATATGATCTTCCAAAACCAGATCTCCCTGGACTCGTGATAGTCCGAGAACGTCCCCTCAATCGAAAATCCCAGCTGGATACGCGGATAACTCAGCCAATCCGTCAACCGCCGTCCATTCCAAAGGTCAATGTGGTCACCGCTGCGATTGCCAAACGTCTCATTCCCTCGGCGCCAAAAATCTTTGAAAAAGATAATGCCTTGCTGCCCCGCCAACACCTCTTCGAAATCCTCAGGTTTTATCTTCTTCGGGCGCTGCAAACCGGGGATATTCGCACCACTTAGAGCTTTGGCCATCTCCTCAGCCGCCAACACATGGCCCTCACTCTTGGCATGCTGCCAACAATAGCGCACGCCTCTCAACCTGCTCAGGTCGGCGCCCGACCTGCGCAGTGCTACACCCAGGTTAATGGCGCATTGGTCAGCGAAATTTTTGGCGCCGTTGGTTCTACAAGGGGCGGCGTCTCCGAAAATTTCCGGGTGGTTTTTCCATAGGGAGTTGAACGTCAGCATTAAGCGCTTCCATCGCGTATTTTTCACACGAACGTAGCAAACGCTTTGCAGATAATGGTGAGGTCAGGCGCAAATCAGAACGGTCCTACTTGTGTGTAGGCTTTTGATGCAGGCTAACGCTCACACGGTGCTTTTTTGTAGGAGGACAGAGGACGGTGATGCGTGCCAGCCTGGGCATCTCACTTGGGCTGGAATGTCTCCAAATACGCCAGGATATTTTCAATCTTCTCCTGGTCACTGATCCCCCAGAAGATCATCCGCGTGCCACTGACCACCGATTTCGGGTCTTCAATGTAGGCCGCCAGTTTTTCCCGCGTCCACACCACGCCCGAGTTCTTCATCGCATCCGAATACTGATAGTCCTGAGTGGTACCGGCAGGCCGGCCAATGATGCCGTTCAGTTCCGGGCCAAAACCACCTCGCGCACCCTCACCAATGCTGTGGCAGCCGCCGCAGGTCTTGGTGAAGAGTTTGCCGCCCGCCTCTGCGTCGCCCGCAGCGAACGCGGGTGCGGCGATAACGGCCAGGGCGAGGGTCAATAACACATACTTCATTCACGTCTCCCTATCGGCTATTGCCGTGGATTATGCCTGTTCAACCGGCCTTTCTCCCAGCCGCTGCACCAGACGCACCAGATACCCGTCCGGGTCTTTCACGATGAACTGGCGCTGCCCGGCCTCCACGTCACCGGCTCGGTACCAGGCGTCCTCTACATCGCGGAACAAGGGCCAGCCGATCTGCGCCAAGCGTTGCAGGATGGGTGCTACGGCGGGCACATCGATTTGCAGGTTGATGCCGCGCCCGAATGGAGGCTGCAACGGTGCGGTAAGCCACTGACCGGCCTCGGGGTCGTATTGTTCGAGCATGATTTGCGCGCCGTTAAGGTCGAGGTAGGCAAAGCCTTCTTCTGCGCGCTGATAGGCAATAGCGAAACCTAACTGTTCGATCCAGAACGCCAGGCTCGCGCCAAGGCGGGTGACGATCAGTTCAGGCACGAGTGGGTTACGGTTGAACATGGCATTCCTTGGATGGCAGGGTGGCGTTCACCTTAACGGATTGTCGTGCCCATGGCTCACAAGCAGCCAAATGACCACCCATCGTTTAAAAAACATCCAATCGAACCTATATACCCAGCCCCTACTCCACCTTACTGAACCCCTGATGGTGGAGTAAGGATCATGGCTCAGCCATCGATTTTGGTATTGGAAGACGACGAGATCATTCGGGCGTTGATGGTGGATGTGCTGGAAGACTTTGGTGCGGTAGTAACATCGTTTGCATCGGCAGACGAAGGGATGATTTACCTGGAGCGCGGCGATGACCCGGTGGATTTGATTGTCAGTGATATTCAAATGCCCGGCTTGCTCAATGGTTATGACTTGAGCCGTGTCGTCGCCCACCGGTGGCCTGAAGTACAGGTAGTGCTGACCTCAGGTAATACGAAAATCGCCGCCGAGTTGGGCAGTTCCGTGCGGTTTCTGCCCAAGCCCTGGAGTACCGACCACTTGCTTGAGTGCGTGCAGACAGCATTGACGCACTAGGGCCAGTCCCGGGATTGATAGCAGCGCGATATCATTTCAACCGAACTTGAGAGCTAGTTCTGCGGTCATGTAAGGTGCAGGGAGCGACTTTTCTGATCCGCTGGTCAGCCTTTTCGCTTCTGCGTTCAGCTGACGACAATGAGTTGTGTAGAATCGTCGCCCATTTTCACGCGTCATTCATGGCCGATAGGCCCACAGTTCGAGCTCATTGAATGCATTCACAGGCCCATGACGTTAGTGCGCCCTCCTTGCTGGAAACGTTGCGCACGGGCACGGGCCTGCTGCATGTGGCGCTGGAACAGCGCCTGCCGTTTTTTTCCGAGCGCCTGGATGCCCAGTGGTATCGGCGCTTGCTGCAGGCGTACTACGGCTTTTATCAGCCAATGGAAGCGGCGCTGTATGACAGCGGTTTGATTCCCGACGGCTATGAGTCTGCGTTGCGTGTGAAAACGCCAACCCTGGTCCATGACCTGCACGCGCTCGGCCTGACTGAGCACGCCATCCATGCCCTGCCTCGCTGTACCCAGCTCCCCGTATTAGACACACCGGCTGCGTGCCTCGGCGCCCTGTATGTGCTGGAAGGCGCCACCCTGGGCGGCCAAGTGCTGCGCCGGGAAATGGCCCTGCGCCTGGATGTGAACGCCGACAACGGCGGTGCCTTTCTCAATGTATACGGCGCCGAGACCGGACGGCGCTGGAAAGATTTCCTCGATTATCTGGGCCGCCAGCCACTGGATACAGATGCCGCCGTGCGCGCGGTGATGGCGGCCCGCTCGACATTCAGCGGCTTTGAGCAATGGCTCGACAGCCAGGAGGTATTGCTATGAAACCCGAAGATTTTGAAGAGCTGCTTGCCAACTGCGCCGACGAACCCATTCGTTTTCCGGGGGCCATCCAGCCCCACGGCGTGCTGCTGACCTTGTCGGAACCTGGCCTGAACATCATTCAGGTAAGTGCCAACGTCGGTACGTTGTTCGGCCACGCCCCCGAGGCGCTGTTGGATCAACCGTTGCACAGGTTGATTGGCGAGGACTACGCCCGGGCCGTGCAAACCATGGCCGAGGACAGCGCATTCCTGGACTCGCCGCCCCTGCTGATAACCTTCAAGGGTGAGCAGTTCGAAGGCCTGTTGCATCGCCACCAGGGCGTGTTAGTGCTGGAATTCGAACCACGGCTCAAGGATTTCAAACCCCGAGCGCACAATGGCCGCACCAGCGACCTGGGCAAGATGCTGCACCGCCTGCAATCGGCAAAGACCTTGGAGGCGCTCTACGCCATCACCGTCAACGAAATCCAGGCCATGACCGGTTATGACCGGGTGCTCATCTATCGCTTCGAAGAGGAAGGCCATGGCCAGGTGATCGCCGAGGCCTCGGCGCCGTCCATGGAATTGTTCAACGGGCTGTTCTTCCCCGCGTCCGACATCCCCGAGCAGGCTCGCGAGCTATATCGCACCAACTGGCTACGGATCATCCCCAATGCGTCCTACGAACCGGTACCGCTGGTGCCCAAATTGCGCCCGGACACCGGGCAGCCTCTGGACCTGAGCTTCGCCACCCTGCGCAGCGTGTCGCCGATTCACTGCCAGTACATGCAGAACATGGGCGTGTTGTCGTCCATGAGTATTTCACTGATGAAGGGCGACAAACTCTGGGGCCTGATCAGTTGCGGCAACCGTGAGCCGCTGCTGGTGCCCAACGACCTGCGCATGGCCTGCCAGACCATCGGCCAGGTGCTGTCATTGCAGATCAGTGCCATGGAGGCCCTGGAGCTGACCCGCCAGCGCGACGAGAAAGTCGAAGCGCTTGCGCTGCTGGATCGGGCGATGAAAGCCTCTGCCAATAACGTATTCGACGGCCTGGCCCAGCAAGGCCGACTGCTGATGGACCTGACCCTCTCCGGCGGCGTGGCGATCATCGAAGACAAGCAATTACACCGCTACGGCAACTGCCCGGAACCGGCGCAGATACGCGCGCTGCACAAGTGGTTGCAGGGCGACGGCGCACCGGTATTTTCCAGCCATAACCTGGCCTCGGTTTATCCGCCGGCCGCCGAATACCAGAGCGTGGCCAGCGGCGTGCTCGCCATGAGCTTGCCCAAGCCTGTGGATAACGGCGTGTTGTGGTTTCGCCCGGAAGTCAAAGAGAACATCCACTGGAGTGGCGATCCGCAGAAGCCGCTGAATCTGGAAACCTGCGACGCGGGCATGCGCCTTCGCCCACGCACCTCGTTTGAAATCTGGAAAGTGGAAATGGCTGGTATCTCCACCAAGTGGAGCCATGGCGACCTGTTTGCCGCCAACGATCTGCGCCGCTCGGCCCTGGAGAACGACCTGTCCCGCCAAGTGCTGCGCGAGCAACAAGCGGTGCGTGCGCGGGACGAGCTGGTCGCGGTGGTTTCCCACGACCTGCGCAACCCCATGACCGTCATCTCCATGCTCTGCGGCATGATGCAAAAAGCCTTCAGCTCCGATGGCCCCCACACTTCACGGCGCATTTCTTCCGCCATTGACACCATGCAACAGGCTGCCGGGCGCATGAACGTGTTGCTGGAAGACTTGCTCGACACCTCGAAAATCGAAGCCGGGCGCTATGTGGTCAAACCGGTGGCGCTGGACGTCAGCCAGATTTTTGAAGAGGCGTATTCGCTGCTGGCGCCCCTGGCCTCGGAAAAGGGCATCGACCTGTCGTTCAATGTCGAGCCTGGCCTGCAGATCAAGGCCGACCCGGAGCGCTTGTTCCAGGTGCTGTCGAACCTGATCGGCAATGCGATCAAGTTCACCCCACGCCAGGGCAACATCGGCATCAGTGCCATGAGCAACGGCGAGGAGATTGTATTTTCGGTGCGCGACTCCGGTGAAGGCATTGCGCCGGACGATTTGCCCCATGTGTTCGATCGCTATTGGACCCAGACTGAAAACAACCCCACCGGCAGTGGGTTGGGGCTGTATATCACTCAAGGCATCGTTAAGGCGCATGGCGGCAGGATCGAAGCCGAGAGCAAGCAGGGCCAGGGCAGCGAGTTTCGATTTACCGTACCGAAGGTGACGATTGAGGCAAACAACTGAGCCATTTGCCGGCAGGGACAACCATATTGCCCCTGCTGCCCCATAACCGAGAACTGAAAACCAAACATACACTCATACAACATTGCATTGCTTTAACAAAGTTTCAAAACAAAACAACCAAAATTTAACAATAAACCAACTCACCCATCACAAACAGAAACATAGAACACCTCGCAAAAAACATCAAACCCCACTAACTTATGCCGAGCACTGTTACAGGGAAGAACATTCCATGTAAACCATGTCATTCATAGTGAGGCGTTACCATGTTCAATTCTATCGGCTTTAACCCCGTCAACACTTACATTTCCCAATCCGCCCCCGACCAAGACACCCAAGCCAGCGAGAAGGTCAACTCACGCTCGAAACGAAGTCTCGATCAAATCGCTCCCGATAATTCGATTAATGACAATGGGGTCAGCGCAGACAGAGGCGGCAGGCGTAATGGTGGTGGCTTGGACAGTCTCGGCAAAGGCCATGTTCTTTGAGTAAACTTACTTAAGCGCAACTACTAAATAAGTAGCGCCCAGGGCGCTGCTTATTCATTAATAGCCACAACGTATTACTGCCTGACGTTCGTTGACGAAATGCCGACATTTTCAGCGTTATACTGAGCGCTTATCTTATTAGTGAGCCGATCGCGTCATGCCTGAACTGCAGTCACTTCCCCCCGTACTTGCCGGCCCGTTGCTGCGCCGCCTGGAACCAAAGCGTGTGGTGCTATGGCTGGTGGCGAGCCGGGAACTGAAGCTGGTTATGAGGCTGCAGCACGCTCAGGGATCGACGCTGGATATTCACCTTCATGCACATTGTCAGATCGTCCCCGTCGGGCGCCATTCGTTTATCCACTTGATCGATGTGCTCCTGACTGACGCCCTGCCTCTGGATGTAAACATCCACTATGACCTGTTTATTGACGGCTGCGGAATAGCCCAGTGGGCACCCCATCTGCTGTACGCAGGCGCCACGCTGCCCGATTTCGTCGTGCATGGGCGCATCCACCAACTGGTCCACGGCTCCTGCCGCAAGCCTCACCATCGCGCTGATGACGGGTTGCTGTGCATTGATCGTCTGCTGGCTCAAGCTCCCACCGTGGCACAACGCCCCGCCTTGCTGATGATGAGCGGCGACCAGGTCTACGCCGACGACGTCGCGGGACCCATGCTGCGGGCAATTCATGAATTAATCGCGCGCCTGGGCCTGTTCGACGAATACCTGGAAGGGGCCGTGGTTGACGACAGTGCCGCCCTCTACGGGCATCGCGCCAGCTATTACCATCGCGCCGACCTGCTCCCCGCGCTGGACAGTAACGAGACCTTGCGTGAGCGCTTTTTCGGCGGTGTGAAGAAACCGATTTTCACCAGCAGCACCGCCGATAATCACCTGGTGACCTTTGCCGAAGTGATCGCCATGTACCTGCTGGCCTGGTCGCCCACACCGTGGACACTGATCTCCCCCCAACCGCCGCAACTGAGCGCGCAAGAACAGCAGCGTTATGCCCGCGAACAGATACAGATCGATCAATTTCGCAGTGGCCTTCCAGGGGTCGCCCGGGTATTCGCCCACCTCTCGACCCTGATGATCTTCGATGATCACGACATCACCGACGACTGGAACCTCAGCGCCCAATGGGAAGAAACTGCCTACGGCCATCCCTTCTCCAAACGCATCATCGGTAATGCGTTGATGGCCTATCTTTTATGCCAGGGCTGGGGCAACCAGCCCGAGGTGTTTGGCGAACTGGTGAGCCAAACCCAGGCACTTGCCAACCAGGCGCAAGACAACCACCTGGACGCCACACAGCAGGATGAGCTAGTCACCACGCTGCTGAAATTCCAGCAGTGGCACTACGTATTGCCCACCACCCCGGCGCTGGTGGTACTCGACACCCGCACCCGACGCTGGCGCAGCGAGTTCACCCTCAAGCAACCTTCCGGCCTGCTGGACTGGGAAGCCTTGAGCGAACTGCAACAAGCGCTACTGGACCACCCGTCAGCCATCATTGTCTCGCCTGCGCCGGTGTTCGGCGTCAAGCTGATCGAGACGGTGCAAAAGGTTTTCAGTTGGTGTGGCTTCCCACTGCTGGTGGACGCCGAGAACTGGATGGCCCACCGCGGCGCTGCCCAAGTGATTTTGAATATCTTCCGCCACTCGCGCACGCCGGGTAACTACGTGATCCTCTCCGGCGACGTGCATTACTCGTTTGTCTACCAAGTACTGATCCGCTACCGCAACGGCGGCCCCAATATCTGGCAAATCACCAGCAGCGGCATCAAGAACGAGTTCCCGCCGCGCCTGCTGGAATGGTTCGACCGCCTCAACCGCTGGCTCTACTCCCCGCGTTCGCCGCTCAATTGGTTTACCCGCCGCCGCACCATGCAAGTGGTGCCCTATATTCCAGAGCACGCCGAAGCGGGTGAGCGATTGTGGAACTCGGCAGGCATTGGCCAGGTGTTTTTCAATGAGGAGGGCCAACCGCAAGCCATTTACCAGCACAACGCGGATGGGAAGCCTCGGACAAAGATGATGGCGCCAGAAAAATAGCGTTTCGCCACTCGTCAAAAGCAGCACACCTGCCCTATTCAAAGCGCGCAAGCGCCGATGTACAGTAGCGCCAGCCACGGAGTATCGGCGTCAACCATGACTGGCCTTGGGCGCCAGCCCCCGCAGGAAGCGTGCAGATGGACGATACATCCGGCAAAGAACCGCTACGCAATGAAGTTTCCGACCTTAACGTCGACCTATTGCACGCCATAATGGAGTTGGTCAGTGACGGCATCTGGGACTGGAATGCCAATACCGGCTTCGTCTACCGCAATCCCGGCTGGTACGAAATGCTTGGCTACTCCCACCACTCCCTGGAAAACAGCGTCTTCACCTGGGAGAACGTGATCCACCCCGAGGACTACTCTCGCGTGATGGCGGTGTTCGATGACTACATCAGCCTACGCGCCGCTCATTATCGGGCCGAATACCGTTGTCGCAAAAAAGACGGTACGTACCTCTGGATCGAGGACCGTGGCTACGTCATTGCCCGCAACCCCGACGGTTCAGTGGCGCGCATGGTCGGCGCACACCGTGATATCCATACGCGCAAATGCTCCATCGAACAGTTGCAAAAGCGCAACCAGTCTCTGGAAGCACTGGTCGCGGAGCGCACGCTTGAGTTGTCGCGCGTCAACCAGCAACTGCAATTGCAGCTGGACGAAAACCGCTCTTTGGCCGAGCGGGACGCCCTGACGCGCATCGCCAACCGGTACCGCCTGGAAAAAGTGCTGCTGGAGGAATGCGACCGCGCCGAACGCTTCCGCCTGCCCCTGGCCCTGGTGGCCATGGATGTCGATGACTTCAAGCCGATCAATGACCAATACGGCCATGGCGTCGGCGACCAGACGCTGATACGGGTAGTGGAACACCTGGAAGCCTGCGTACGTAAAAGCGACTTGCTGGCGCGCTGGGGCGGCGATGAGTTTATGGTGGTGCTGCCCAAAAGCAGCCTGGACGAGGCCAAAGAGTTGGCCGAAAGGATTCGCCATAAAATCAAGGAGGCGGCCCCCGTGGGCGCCTTGAACGTTACCCTGAGCCTGGGCGTGGTGGAGCGGCGCATGGGCGAGTCCCCGGCTGCGCTGATGGCGCGGGCCGACCAAGCCTTGTACCGATCCAAGGCGGCGGGCAAGGATGGGGTGTCGGAATAGTCGCAGCTCCTTCCAAGGTGGAATGACACGGCGACTTTATTTCGTTTGCGGCAAGGCCGGGCGCGCGGCTTAGATAGCGCTGCGCCCACCACTGCCGAGTCCCAGAGCCATGAGTCACGCTAGCATCAGCCAGTCGATTTCCATCGTTCACCCCATCAGCCTCAGTCACGGTAAAAACGCCGAGGTCTGGGACACTGCAGGCAAGCGTTACATCGACTTTGTCGGGGGTATCGGCGTGCTCAACCTGGGCCATTGCCACCCGGCCGTGGTAGCGGCCATTTGCGAACAAGCGGCCCGGCTCACCCATTACGCGTTCAACGCCGCACCGCATACGCCCTACATCGAGTTGATGCAACGCCTCAGTGCCTTTATCCCGGTGGGTTACCCCGTCAGCGGCATGCTCACCAACAGCGGTGCAGAAGCGGCAGAGAACGCTTTGAAGATCGCCCGTGGTGCCACTGGTCGCACGGCTGTGATCGCCTTCGACGGTGCCTTCCATGGCCGCACCCTGGCGACCCTCAACCTCAATGGCAAGGTCGCGCCCTACAAGCAGAAGGTCGGCGTACTGCCCGGCCCTGTGTATCACCTGCCCTACCCCAGTACCGATAACGGCATGACCTGCGCCGAAGCGCTGAAGGCGATGGAGCGTCTGTTCAGCGTGGAAATCGACATAAACGATGTGGCCTGCTTCATCATCGAGCCGGTGCAGGGCGAAGGCGGTTTTCTAGCCTTGGACACTGAGTTTGCCCAAGCCTTGCGACGCTTCTGCGACCAGCACAACATCCTGCTGATCATTGATGAAATCCAGTCGGGTTTTGGTCGCACCGGCCAGCGTTTCGCCTTCTCGCGCCTGGGCATCGAGCCGGACCTGCTGCTGCTCGGCAAAAGCATCGCCGGCGGCATGCCGCTGGGGGCGGTGGTCGGGCGCAAGGCGCTGATGGACAACCTGCCCAAAGGCGGCCTGGGCGGCACCTACTCCGGTAACCCCGTCGCCTGCGCGGCGGCGCTGGCGACCCTTGAGGTGATGAGCGACAAAAACCTGCACGCCTGGGGCGTCGCGCAGGAGGCCGCGATTGTGGGTCGCTATGAAGCCTGGCGCGCGCAGCAACTGTCGCCCTACCTGGGCCGCCTCACCGGTGTCGGCGCCATGCGGGGCATTGAACTGGCCCATGCCGACGGCACACCCGCCCCCAAGCAACTGGCGCAACTGCTGGAGCTGGCGCGAGAGGCCGGCTTGCTGCTGATGCCCAGCGGCAAGTCGCGGCACATTGTGCGCTTGCTGGCACCGCTGACCATTGAGCCTGAGGTGTTGGAGGAAGGCCTGGATATTCTCCAAGCGTGCCTCGAAGAACTGGACGAGTAAAATGTATCAACAGGTTTGTCGCTGCTCCACTCAGTCGTTGAGCTTGTTCGTGAAGTCCGGGCGAGGTGGATGACCGTTGATAAGATTCCCGTTGTGGATATGTACGTATTTCTGTACGTTAATACCCGCCAACAAGGAGTTCCCATGGAAACTATCAACTACACCAACGCCCGAGCCCATCTGTCCGAAACGATGGACCGCGTCAACGATGATCACGTCCCACTTCTACTGACTCGACAAAAAGGCGAGCCCGTGGTGATGATCTCGTTATCAGAGTTCAATGCTCTGGAAGAGACGGCTTACCTGCTGCGCTCGCCTAAAAATGCCGAACGTCTCATTAACTCAGTCAACAGCTTACGAGCAGGCAAAGCCAAGCCAAGGCGGTTGATTGAAGAATGAAAATACTCTTTACCCCTGAAGGCTGGGACGACTACCTCTGGTTTCAACAGAACGACAAAGCCGGGCTCAAGCGCATCAATTTCTTGATCAAGGCCATACAAAGAGACCCGTTCGACGGCGTGGGAAAGCCTGAACCCCTCAAACATAACCTGAGTGGTTTCTGGTCTAGACGAATCACCGCGGAGCATCGTTTGGTTTATGGCATCGAGGATGATGAAGTACAAATATTGATGTGCCGCTATCACTACTGAAGTTATTCTGACGCCCGAGCCACCTTGACCTGATCCCCTCACCCGCTGAAAATGCCCGACGTTTTTTTGTCTCTCCGCATACTACGCAGCGAAATTTAATGTCTGATTCCTACACCGAAAAATCCGCCGAAGAATCCGTAGTCGCCCTGTACGCCAAAGCCGAATACGAAAACGCCATCAATCTTTCACAGCATGTGCCAGCCGCCAAGATCATCAGCGAGATGGTGCTGGACGCGTTTCACACCTCCAAGGAAAGCGACCAGATCCGCGAGCTACGCGTTGCCATCCGCCAGGCCCACGATGCCTTCGACGATGACAAAGCCTATGACCTGATGGGCCAGCTCAAACAATTGAAAGACGCCGAAGCCGCAGACAACGCCGCCCTGGAACACCTGAGCAGCCAGTTCTCGATCAGCCGCATCCTGTCCAGCTTCAAGGACGATCCCGAGTTCCAGGAATTGGTCTATGGCCTGGCCCTCAAGGTACTTAACCAGTCGCACCAGGCCATCAGCAACCCGAGCGCCGGCAAGGGCAAGGCTGCGCGCGCCAAGAAAGACACCGAAGTGTTTGTGATCAGCAAGGATGGCATCAGCGTCACCCTGCCGCTGCGCACGCCGCGCTCCAAGCTCAATGTGGACCGCGAAGCGCTGGAGTTCCTGGGTTTCACCTTTGTGGGCGAAGGCAGCGAGGCGGAACTTGCGAGCGAAACCTTCATCGACAACAGCGGCGCCGAGCAACCGGTCACGCGCAAGAGCATCGTGACCGCGCTGCAACAGCAAAGCGCCTTTGACGGCTACGCCATCGCCGCCCAGTAAGTACTGACGCAACCAGGCGCGCGTGCAAGGCGCAGCGCCGGTTGCCGTCTACGCCTCTTTATTCCACAACACCGCCGAGCTTTTCATCATCCCCACGGCGATTGCGAACAGCAGCAACACACAGCCTGCCAGCAGCCACGGTGACGGCAAGGTTGGCCGGGCCAGCAACATGAACGCCAACGAGGGTGCGAGCATCACGCCGATGTTGACGCCCGCCGAGTAGTAGCCAAGGTTGCGGCCCACGCTGTCGCGGCTGGAAATGCTGCTGACGTAGTGGGTGATCGCGGGGAACACAATCATCTCGCCCAGGCTCCACAACACCGTAGCAAGCATCAACAGCGCGCCGACCTGACCAAAGCCCATCAAGAAGAAACCGCTGCCTGCCAGCAACAGGCCAATGATCAGCGAGCGACTGCTCGACAAGTGCGCCATGCGCAGGTTGATCGGCACTTCAAACACAATCACTAGCAACGCGTTGATAAAGAAGATGATGCCCACGTAATAGGCCGGCAGTTGGGTGTAGTTGATGATGTACGCCGACAGAAAAGTCGGCGGCAATGCGTAAGCCACGTGCACCGGCAGCGCCGCCAACAGGATCACCAGCAGTCGCGAACGCTCATGAACCGCCACCTCGGGCAAGCCCTCGCCCTTCCCGGCGACAGGCGCGCCTTGGGTGGTCGGCCGGGGCCGACCGAACCGCAGGCAGGCGGCGAAGGCCAGCAGGGACAGCACGGCATTGATGTAGAACACCGCGTCGGCATTGCTGAGGAAGATCAAGCTGCCCAATAGCGGCCCAATGGCCATACCGATGTTGATCGCCAATCGGTTGCAGGAAAACGCCACTTTGCGTGACTCAAGATTACTGTGAGCCACTGTCTCGGAGAACGCGGCCGGTGTGAAGGCTTCGTAACAGGCCCCCCAGAGAAACGACAACAGGAACAGCGCGAGCAGGTTATCCACCGAGGGAATGACCAGCAGCAACACCGCGTTGAACAACAACGAACCAAGAATGACTCGGTTGGCCGAAAACCGCTTGATCACGGCACCGATGATCAGGTCGGTACACAGCGCGCCCGCACCATACACGCCGACCAACAGGCCTGCCGTGCCTGCCGATATCGCGTGTTGATGAATCAGGTACGCCGCGTAAAAAGGAAACGCCAGGGTGCCCGTGCGGAACACCAGCGTGATCATGAACAATGCTTGCAACCGCGCATTAAGGCCGCGCAAGGCGTGAAAAGTACCCATCAGCGCAGCACGCTGGCACAGGTGTGGAGCAAAGCTACAGAGCGGCTCATCCGGATGTCCTTTCGCAATGGCGGCGCCGGTGTGTCCGGCGCCAAACTCCATAGCTGGGCAACCTAATGCAGCACTGTGCGGCGAACAAGCTACCCATTTGGACAGGTAGGCGGTGATTGCGGCCTCAGGCCGGGTGGCGGATATAGCCCAATTGCAGGGCCTTGGCGATTGCTGATTTGCCGTTGCTGACCTGCAATTTGCCGAAGATATTCTTCATATGAAACTTGACCGTATGGGAGGTCATCGACGTCAGGAGTGCCACTTCGTTGTAGGTCTTGCCCAGGCTGACCCAGGACAATACTTCGGTTTCCCTTGGGGTCAGCACCGTCTGTTGTTCGACAGGCGCCGCGTGATCTTCCAGGGCCTCGTCGTACATCGAGACCAACAGCATCTGCAGTTCACTTTGATGGGCCAGCACGGTCTCGCGAAATTGCCGATGTTCGCCGAAGCTGCACAGATTGAGCACCGAGTAGAAGCCCCGATTGCCATGCACAATAAAACTGGCGCCCTCGCCAACGGGTGTGTAGGGGCCCGGCACCGGCACCGCCTCATCGGCCACGGCCAGCAGGTGTTCATCACTCCAGAAAAATGGTTTGATCCGCGTACGGGTCAATGAAACCAGCTCGCCACGCCGGTAGAAATCGTCGGCCGTGTCGGAAGGCTCCATGGCCTCGGGGTAATTGGACACAATCTGCGCTTGGTCCAGCGTCGGCCCACACTGGTAGACCTCGAAGTGTCCCAGGCCACGGCGGCTCAGCTCGGTATCGAGCAAGCGGCGCATATCCTCGGGCAGCATGGGCGATTTTTTATCGGGTTGGTCATTAGGTCGCACGGGTGTCTTCCTTGATCATTCAACCCGGTCGAGCATGAAGCATGCCTGGCTTACCTGTCCAGGCAACGGATGCAAACCCAGGGGCTAGACCTGCGCCGCGAACGCCTCGCGAAAGCGCTCCATCTCCTGCTCATTACCCACCGTCACCCGCACCCACTGCGGCCAGTCCTTCCACACCCGCCCGACCAGTACATTCCGTGCCGCCAACTGCTCAATCACCTGCTCTGCCGGGCGCTTCACGTCGATCATGAAGCAATTGCTGTGGGAAACGGTGCAGGTAAAGCCCCGGCCCTTGAGCCAGGCGATCGTCTCATCGCGCAACCTGGCATTGAGCGCTCTGCGTTGGCCCACCAGTTGCGCGTCTTCCAGGCTCGCACGGGCGGCCAGCAAGCTGGCGCCGGCCGGGACGTTATCGCCGCCGAACACGGCCAACCGCTCCAATAGCGCCGGGTGACCAATCGCCAGGCCCAGGCGCGCACCGGCGAGGCCGTAGATCTTCGAGAAGGTACGCAGTACCAGCAGGTCGTCGTGTTCCTTGACCCAACTTACGCAACTGGGGGCGTCGCAAAAGTCGATATAAGCCTCGTCCACAACCAGCACGCAGCCCTTGGGTTTATTCACCAGAGCGTGGCGGATGGCCTCGGTCGAGGTGAGCGTACCGGTCGGGTTGTTGGGGTTGCACAGGTACAGCATGCCGGCCTGTGGGTCCGCTGCGAGCATGGCGTGCACATCGTGAGCATGCTGGGCGTCGAGGTTAACTTCATGCACCGGCGCCTTGATCGATTCGGCCGCCTGGCGCGGTACTTCGTAGGACGGCGTAGCCATCACCAGGCCGCGGGCCTGGCTGGCGAACGCCAGCACCGCGTAACGCAGGGCGGCCATCGAGCCGGCAAATACCCCGATGTTTTCTTCGGCGATGCCCTGTTGCTCGGCAAACAGCGCGGCCAATGCATACATGTCCGGGTAAGGGTAACGCCCAGAGGCTGCAACCGCGCGCAGCATCGCCTGGCGAGCCGCGTCTGAAGGGCCGTAGGGGCTTTCGTTGTAATTGAGTAGCACCTTGTCAGATTTCGTCGGCGCCGGGCTGGCGAACGCCCAATTGAGCTGCCCCAACACAGGCAGGGCCGCGCCCAGGGCGAGAAGGGATCGACGACTGACACGCACCATGGTGACTACTCCTTGTAGAGGCGCGAGGGATTCGCGCTGGCCGTTCAGAAGAGTATGACGAGAAAGCCGTTGCCTGATTTACCACCGAGGCGTATCCCTGCACTCAGGACTTTATTGTTGTAGCGGGCGCATGCAACACTTTCACTGCCGCGAACCGTCAAGAACGGGTTCTGCCGGCATGGACTGATGACTAAATGGAAGTGGTGAGCACTTGATACACAGACGGGAAAAAACCGAGCACTTGAAGAGCAACATCAAGTACTTGATCAAGAGTCGTGGCGAAACCCAGCTTTCGTTAAGCAGTGCCGCCGGCCTGACCAGGACCACTATCTACAACATCCTGGAAGGCAAGGTCGTTAACGTACAGCAGTCGACGATACGCAAGATTTCTGACTTCTTTGGCGTCTCCTACGAAGAAATCGAGACGATCAGTTTTGAAGCCAAGGAAGTCATCGAGAGCAACGTTTCCCCACTGGGTAACAAGAACCCGGCGGCAGTGCCTGTGCTCAAAGAAAGCCTGCTCATGCAAAGCCTGGGCAAGCGCATCGGTGAGCTGGCCACGCTTCATCCGCTGACCTACTACTTTGGCAGCGCCTGCAACCTGATCGGCGTGCGCCTGGAGCACGGGATTCCCGGCCTTAATGAACCGGGGGACTTGCTGATCGTGCAGAAAGGCTCGTCGAGCGACGATAAAGAAAAACTGGTGTACGACCGCGCCACCAAGAAGCTGTTCATCACACTCGAACCCTGCGGAAACTCAGAGCGTTTGTGTGTCATCGGCGACATCCTTGAGGAGCGCTTCAATGACAACGTCTGAAGGCGCCGTGGAAAACAGCAAATACAAGTTGCTGGGCTTTGAAAACGACAAGCGCCTGGCGGTGATCATGGTGATCGCCACGGGCAAGGTCCTCAAGATCAAGCTGAGTGAAGTGCTCAGCAGTGAAATGATGGACAACTTCAACAAGATGGAAATCAAGAACCTGTACAAGAAGTTCTACTCCCAAGGCGGAACGCTGACCGCCTACGATATAAACGACCGCAATGAAAACTCCTGGATGATCTACATCATCCTGAACTTGCTGCTGTTCACCTTCTATATCTTTACCAGCATTGCCGCGACCAAACCGATTTACCTGGAGTCGTTGGGCATCATCGTCACACCGGGCACGTTCCTGTACCCGCTGACCTTCTTGATCGTGGACTTGCTCAACGAGAATTTTGGCTTGCGCCTGGCCAGGCGAGCCATTCTGTTTGCGTTTGCCAGCAACGCGATGATCATCATCCTGCTGTATGGCTCCACGTTCCTGCCAGGGCTACCGGGCTGGAAGCTGGATGGGCCTTATACCGACGTGATCCTGCAAGTGTCGTCGGTGCTGGTGGCCTCTTCGGTGTCGTTCCTGGTGTCGGAGAATATAAATTCCTACTTGCTGTGCAAGATCAAGGAGCTGACCAACTCCAGGTATCTATACCTGCGGATATTCCTCAGTACGTTCTTTGCGGTGATTATCGACAGCTTCCTGTTCTGCTTTATCGCCTTCTACGGGGCGATGCAGACCAGCGACATCCTCAGCATGATCTATGTACAGATCGCGATCAAAGTCGGCTTTGCGTTCTTCAATATCCTGCCGGCCTATGGGGCACGTTCGTTGTTCAAGCGTTACCTGACCAGCGCCAACGCATGAAACCTATGTTGGGAGGGGGCTTGCCCCTCCCACATTTGAACTTCATACATCAGGTAGAACCTGGCGGGCATTGGATGCAGTTATTTCAGTTGTAACTTGTGCTTGAGGCTCTGCATGACATTTGTCTTGTTCTGCAGATAGTCATTCAAGCCCCGAGCGCGCAGGTTGCACGCGTCACACTCGCCACAGCCGGTACCGATGATGCCGTTGTAGCAAGTCAGCGTCTGCTCGCGCACCAGCTCCAGTTGCCCGTGGTAATCGGCCAGGGCCCAGGTCTCGGCCTTGTTCAGCCACATCAACGGCGTGTCCAGGCGCACGTCGTATTCCATGCCCAGCTTGAGGGCCTGGTTGAGTGCTTTGACAAACTCATCCCGGCAATCGGGATAGCCTGAGAAGTCGGTTTCGCACACACCGGTGATGACGGTCTCGGCCTTCACTTGATAGGCGTAGATCGCAGCCAGGGTCAGAAACAGGATGTTGCGCCCCGGCACAAAGGTGCTCGGCAGGCTTTCACCCGAGCTGTTCACGGTCGGCACCGGGATGTTGTCGCGCGTCAGGCTGCTGATCGCCAGCTCATTGAGCAGGGACACATCCATCACTTTGTGCACAGTGGCACCCAACTGCTTGGCCAATTTCTGGGCCACTTCGATTTCTGCCACATGGCGCTGGCCGTAATCAAAGGTAATGCAGTGCACTTCGTCATACAGCGGCAGGGCCTGGATCAGACAGGTGGTCGAATCCTGCCCGCCACTGAAGACCATCACGGCTTTTTTACTCATTGCATTGCTTCCTGCATTTGTAGAATGGGGAGGTAGGAGCGAGCTCGCTCGCGAAAAACGTCAACGATAACGCAGCGTATCCGGTTTAGCGCAGCGCTCAATAAAAAACCCCGCGCGACTTTCGAAGGCGGGGCTTTTTTACTGCAAAACCACTCAGTGGGCGTAGGTCAGCAACAGCTCTTTCGGCACTTGGAAATCCAGGGACATCATCACGCTAAGCGCGGTGATGGTGAAGATCGAGAACACGAACAGCTTGCGCGCCCAGACGGTGTCATCCACCGCCTTGTAGCCGGTCCAGGCCATGTACAACCAGTACATGCCCATGGCGGCGGCGACGGCGAGGTAGCTCATGCCGGCGTAGCCACTGAAGGTCAACATCAAGGTCGCCACGAGGAAGGCCAGGATGTAGAGCAGGATGTGTTTCTTGGCTACCTGAATGCCACGCTTGACCGGCAATACCGGAATCGACGCAGCCAGGTAGTCGTTGAAGCGGAAAATCGCGATGGCGTAGGAATGCGGCATCTGCCACAGGCTGAACATCACCAGCAGCGTCAGCGCGGCCATGTCGAAGCTATTGGTCACAGCTACATAACCAATCACCGGCGGCATTGCCCCCGACAGACTGCCCACCAGCGTGCCGTGAACCGACTTGCGCTTGAGGTACAGGCTGTAGAGGCCGACGTAGATGACAAAACCGATCACGGCAAACAGCGCCGCCAACGGGTTGGCCACCTTGTACAACAGGGCCACACCGGCAACACCCAGGACGGTCGCATAGATCAGTGCCAGCTTCAGGGAGATGAGGCCCTGGACCAGCACGCGATTCTTGGTGCGCTCCATCTTGATGTCGATGTCACGGTCGATGCAGTTGTTGAATACGCAACCGGAAGCAACCACCAGGGACGTACCGATCATTGCAGCCAGGAAGATGGCCAGATCGACATGTCCCTTGGAGGCCAGGAAGAAACCGCCCGCCACAGAAAGCACGTTACCGAAAATGATCCCCGGTTTGGTGATTTGGATAAAGTGCTTAAGCGACATCGGGTCTTACCTCACTTCGCCATCATGTAGGTGTGGATGCTGAACATGATCCACAGCGACAGACCAACCAGCAGAACGATCACCAGGCCTGCGAACACAAACGCGATCACGTTCTCGCGCTGCTCTTTGGAGCGGTCCAGGTGCAGGAAGTACACCAGGTGAACCAGAACCTGAATCACCGCGAACGCCAGGACGATCATCAAGGTGATCGACTTCGGCAAGGTTGGGTACATCACCAGGCCGAACGGGATCAGGGTCAGGATGACCGACAGGATGAAGCCGATGGCGTAAGACTTTACGCTGCCGTGGCTTGAATCGTGGCTGTCATGGGAGTGTGCATTAGCCATTACAGAGTCCCCATCAAGTAAACGACGGTGAATACGCAGATCCAGACCACGTCCAGGAAGTGCCAGAACAGGCTCAGGCAGCTCAGGCGGGTCTTGTTGGTGTTGGTCAGGCCGTGCTTATTGACCTGATAGATCATCACCGCCATCCACAGCAAACCTGCGGTTACGTGCAGACCGTGGGTGCCGACCAGCGTGAAGAACGCCGACAGGAAACCGGAACGGTGCGGGCCGTAGCCTTCGGAGATCAGCAGGTGGAACTCGTTGATCTCCATGCCGATGAAGCCCAGGCCGAACAGGAAGGTCAGGCCCAGCCAGGTCAGCACGCCCTTCTTGTTGCCCTTGTAGAAGGCCAACATGGCGAAGCCGTAGGTGATCGAACTGAACAACAGCAAGGCGGTTTCGCCGAGCACGTATGGCAGTTCGAAGATGTCGTGGCCCGACGGGCCACCCGCTACGTTGTTTACCAGTACCGCGTACACCGCGAAGATCGACGCAAACAAGATGCAGTCGGTCATCAGGTAGAGCCAGAAACCGTAGACGGTTATTGGCCCCGAGTCGTGGTGGTGGTCATCGTGCCCATGGTCATCGACATGGGCGTGTCCAGCATTGGTCACTAAGTTCGACATGGTTTAAGCCTGTTCCAACGAGGTTTCTACACGGTTGGCCGGGATCTTCTTCTCGGCTACCAGGCGAGCGTGCTGCTCGGCTTCGATGCGTTCGATCGTTTCGACCGGCACCATGTAGCCTTGATCATCACGGGCAGCGTGAATGATGAAGTAACCGATAGTGCCCACCAGGCTCGCGATTGCCAGCCACCAGATGTGCCAGATCATCGCGAAACCGAACACGGTCAACAGCGCACCCATCACCACGCCAGTGGCGGTGTTGTTTGGCATGTGGATCGGTTCGTAGTGCTTGGGCTTCTGGTACGCAGTACCGTCTTCCTTGGCTTCGGTGAACGCATCAATGGTGTTCGCAGTAGGGATCACGGCGAAGTTGTAGAACGGTGGTGGCGACGAGGTCGACCATTCCAGGGTGTGGCCGTTCCATGGGTCGCCGGATTCGCACATGTTCTTCTTGCGATCACGCACGCTGACGTACAGCTGGATCAGCTGGCAGGCGATGCCCACAGCGATCATCACCGCACCGAACATGGCAACGTACAGGTACGGTACCCACTCAGGGTTGGTGGTGGCGTTCAGACGACGGGTCATGCCCATGAAGCCCAGTGCATAGAGCGGCATGAACGCGACGAAGAAGCCCGAGATCCAGAACCAGAACGCAGCCTTGCCCCAGCCTTCGTGCAGCTTGAAGCCGAACGCTTTCGGGAAGTAGAAGCTGAAACCAGCGATGTAGCCGAATACCGCACCACCGATGATCACGTTGTGGAAGTGGGCGATCACGAACAGGCTGTTGTGCAGCACGAAGTCAGCACCCGGAATGGCCAGCAGTACGCCGGTCATGCCGCCGATGGCGAAGGTCACCATGAAGCCCAGGGTCCACAGGACCTGGCTGGTCATGCGCAGACGACCGTGGTAGATGGTGAACAGCCAGTTGAATAGCTTCACCCCCGTCGGGATGGAAATCAGCATCGTCGCCAGGCCGAAGAAGGCGTTGACGCTGGCCCCCGAACCCATGGTGAAGAAGTGGTGCAGCCACACCATGAAGCCCAGTACGGAGATCGCGCCAGAGGCGTAGACCATCGAGTGGTGACCGAACAGGCGTTTGCCGGTAAAGGTCGAGATCACTTCGGAGAAGATACCGAACGCTGGCAGGATCAGGATGTACACCTCAGGGTGACCCCATGCCCAGAACAGGTTCACGTACATCATTGGATTGCCACCAAGTTCATTGGTGAAAATGTGGAAATCCAGGTAACGGTCAAGCGACAGCAGCGCCATGGTAGCGGCCAGGATCGGGAACGAAGCCACGATCAGCACGTTTGCCCAGGTGCAGGTCCAGGTGAAGATCGGCATGTCCATCAGTTTCATGCCAGGGGCGCGCATTTTCAGGACGGTGGCCAGGAAGTTGACCCCCGTCAATGTCGTCCCGAGCCCTGATAACTGTAGCGCCCAGATGTAGTAGTCCACACCCACGCCCGGACTGTATTGCAAGCCCGACAATGGCGGATACGCAACCCAACCGGTCTTGGCGAATTCGCCGACGCCCAGGGAAACGTTGATCAGCACCACGCCGGACACCAGCAGCCAGAAGCTCAGGGAGTTCAGGAACGGGTAGGCAACGTCACGCGCACCAATCTGCAGCGGCAAGGCAAGGTTCATCAAGCCGGTGAAGAAAGGCATCGCCATGAAGATGATCATGATCACACCGTGGGCGGTGAAGATCTGGTCATAGTGTTCAGGTGGCAGGTAGCCAGGCGAACCCTCGGTGGCCATGGCCAACTGGGTACGCATCATGATGGCGTCGGCAAAACCACGCAGCAGCATGACCATGGCAACGATGACGTACATGACGCCGATTTTCTTGTGGTCGACCGAGGTCAACCACTCGGTCCACAGGTAGGACCACTTCTTGAAATAGGTGATACCCGCAACCAGCGCCAAACCACCCAGCGCGATCATGGCGATAGTCACCATTACGATCGGCTCGTGGAATGGGACCGCGTCCCAACTTAATTTACCAAACATCGTTTACTCCTCTGCCCCAGCAGTTGAATGCGCGCCTGTATCAGAACCTTCAACCGCGGCCACTTCTTTCTTCTCGTGCTTGACCGGCTTGCCTGGCTTCATACCTTCGTACTTGTCGACGATTTTCTGAAACAGGTCCGGCTCGTACGCGGAGTACAAGGCGACAGGGTTGTTCTGGCTCGGTTTAGTCAGAGCGTCGTATTCAGCTTGATCAAGCTGTTTAGGTGCGGCCTTGACTGCAGCTACCCAGGCGTCGAAATCTTCCTGGCTTGTCGAGATCGCTTTGAATTTCATGCCGGTGAAGCCAGCGCCGCTGTAGTTGGCGGAGATGCCTTCCATTTCAGCTTTCTGGTTGGCGATCAGGTGCAGGCGGGTCTGCATGCCTGCCATCGCGTAGATCTGGCCACCCAGTGCAGGGATGAAGAACGAGTTCATCACGGCATCGGAGGTGATCCGGAAGTTAAGCGGGGTGTGCTCCGGGAAGCGGATCTCGTTGACAGTGGCGATACCCAGGTCCGGGTAGATGAACAGCCACTTCCAATCCAGCGCGACCACCTGGATGTTCACAGGCTTGACGTCGGACTCCAGCGGACGATACGGGTCCAGCGCGTGGGTCGACTTATAGGTGATGTAACCCAGGGCGATGATGATGAGGATCGGAACCAACCACACCGCGATCTCGATCTTGGTGGAGTGCGACCACTTCGGCGCATAGGTAGCGCTGGTGTTGGACGCGCGGTATTTCCAGGCGAAGGCGAAGGTCATCACGATCACAGGCACCACAACCAGCAGCATCAGCAGGGTAGCGGTGATGATCAGGTTTCGTTCATCCAGACCGACCTGTCCTTTTGGGTCGAGCAAGGTCCACTTGCAGCCTCCCAGCATTAACATCATGCCAAGCAGCGGCAAAAAGCCTAGTAATCGGGGGTACCTGTTTTTACTCATCTCACGACCTCTAAAGCAGCTTGCGCAATGCAGTTGGGTTTTGATCGCCAACACTTCACCCTGCCAAGGGTTGGCATTTCTCTTCGATTGAATAAGAGCCTGCCCGACACGTCATGACTGTACGTTTCACGGACCTGCAGTGAGTTCTTATTCGATTTCGTGGCTAAAGGCCTTGTTACAGACCAATTCCATTTGGTGCGGATAGTTGAAAGGCTGCCGGAACCTGGGGTCGCATTGAGCCTTCCATCTGCTCCTCGACCGCTCCAATGCTCAAATATTGAACAGCACCGGACATTCAGTGCGGGCGATTGTAGTTAGCTAGCGATGTATAAACCATGTCTTATAGAGAAATAATTTTTATCGATTCCAGCAACAATCCTTCACCAAAGTTGCAAAGATTCGCGATCTTATCGCGTTCGATTCTCAACAAAAACCACAAAAATTGCCGTGTTATTGGGCACAGTGCCACTTCCCTTACGGCCTGTAAGGGCATGCCGAGGGTATCCAAGTGCCCATAAAACAAGGCATTCATAGAGGCTTCAGGGATTGGAGCCGCACACGAATCGGGCCGCCGTGGGAAGCACGAACTGACAGCACAATTTGTACGTGGGGTGCAAATTCAAGGATCGTTTTGGCGGGTCAGAAACGTCCTGCGACAACGTTCATGTGACAACATGTCGCACGCTGCGCGCACCTTCCGTTGCCCCTCGTCACGGTGCTTTCACAAATCCCTACAAACAAAAACGCTCCGCCTTCATTCAGAAGCAACGGAGCGTTCGGCAGGCGCGGCGGTTCAGGCTTTGGGATGACGATTGCGATAGATGCACAGGGGCACCAGGATCGCCGTCAGCACGAATGCAACCAGCGCCCATTGGGCCAGGGACAGGCCGAGGACCGGTGGGTAGGGGGTGCTGCAAAAGCCGTCGACCTGGAAGCCCAGGGGAAACACCTTGGCCAGGGGCAGGTCGTCAACGATCGGCTGCAACACATCGATGCCGCAACTGACCTGGGGAAAAAACTGGGTGTACACATGGTGGCCGGCCGCAGCCACGCCACCCAAGGCGCTGAGCACCACCAACCCTTCGAAGAACGTCAGCGCGCCCTTGGTGCGCATGGCCGCGCCGATGAACGCGAAGAGCGCAATCAGCAGCAAGGCGTAGCGTTGCAGAATGCACAGCGGGCACGGTGCTTCGCCCAGTACCACTTGCATGTACAGCGCCCCGCCAATCAGCGCCAGGCAGATGATGCCCAGCAACACCAGAAAGCGCCGCTCCCTGCCTAAACGCATGTCGTCAATCATCCCCGTCTTTCCCTTTCTCTGATTAAGGTTGTGCCTGATGGCAACAAGTTTACACACAGGCAGAGGTTAAAACAGAGAGGGGTTAACGGCGGATTAATCGTGGCAAATGTAGTGATTGTGCGGACGCCATCGCGGGCAAGCCCGGCTCCCACATTGGAATGCGATCCTCTGTGGGAGCCGGGCTTGCCCGCGATGATGCCGATACGGTCAATTGGCCAAATTCTATTCCAGCGCCGCCGCCGGGCCAAAGAACTCATAGCGCGCCTGCTTCTGCGGCACACCCAGCGCCTTGAGATGCCGCTTGACCGCCGCCATGAAGCCCTTGGGGCCCAAGAAGTAGGCATCAATATCACGCTGCTCAGGCAACCAGGCCGCCAGTTGCTCCTGATTGAGCATCCCGACCTTGTCTGCCGCCGGGCTGATGCCGTCATCCTCGGCATAGCAGTAGAAACGCTTGAGCTGCGGATGCTTGGCCGCCAGGCTGTCCACCCAGTCACGGAACGCGTGCACCCCGCCGTTACGGGCGCAATGGATAAAATGCACCGGACGCTCGGTTGCCAGGGCGGCTTCGAGCATCGGCAGCGTGGGCGTAATGCCTACCCCGCCGCTGATCAGCACCAGCGGTTTATCACTGGCGGCCAGGGTGAACTCGCCCGACGGCGGGAACAGGTCAATGGTCGCGCCGACATGCATCTGGTCGTGCAGGTAATTGGAGACCCGCCCGCCCGCTTCGCGCTTGACGCTGATGCGGTACAGCCCGGTGTCGGTGAGGGCCGACAGGGAATAGTTGCGACGCACTTCCTCGCCATCGAGCACCAGTTTCAGGCCGATGTACTGGCCGGGCGCTGCGGCCAGGATCGGGCCGTTGTCCACCGGTGCAAAGTAGAAGGAGATGATCTCGTCGCTCTCTTCCACGCGCTTGACCAACAGGAACGCCCGCGCACCCCGCCAGCCGCCGGGCGCCTGGGCTTTTTCGTCGTAAATGGCCGCTTCGGCGCCGATCAGAATGTCCGCCAACTGGCCGTAGGCCGCGCCCCAGGCGCTCATGACCTCGGGGGTGGCAATCTCGCTGCCCAGCACTTCGGAAATAGCCCGCAGCAGGCAGGCGCCAACAATGGGGTAATGCTCCGGCAGAATCTGCAACGCCACGTGTTTGTTGATGATCTTGGCCACCAGGTCGCCCAGTTGGTCCAACTGGTCGATATGCCGCGCGTACATCAGCACGCCATTGGCCAGGGCGCGAGGCTGGTCGCCACTGGCCTGGTGGGCCTGGTTGAACAGTGGGCGGACTTCGGGATACTCGGACAGCATCATGCGATAGAAATGCGTGATCAGCGCTTCGCCGCCGCTTTCCAGCAGGGGCACAGTGGATTTGATGATTGCACGGTCTTGGGCACTAAGCATGGGAGACTCCTGGGTCTTCTTACTGATTGCCTTTAGGCAGTCAGTAATCGTGCCAACTAATAAATCCTTTATTTTCAATCACTTAAATATTATGTAGTCAGTATGACCTCCTACACTTTATAGTCATAAGGACTACAGGGAGTCATTATGACTGCACAGCCACTGCTCACCACCTTGCTGCCGCTGGTCGCTGACCTGTCCCGGGACTTGCCCGAAGGCGAGCGCTACCGGCGCCTGCTGCAAGCCATGCGCGCCCTGCTGCCCTGCGACGCCGCCGCATTGTTACGCCTGGACGGCGAGTGGTTGGTGCCGCTGGCCGTGGACGGCTTGAGCGCCGATACCTTGGGTCGACGCTTCAAGGTCAGCGAACATCCGCGCTTCGAGATCCTGCTGAGCAGCCCCGGCCCTACCCGCTTCGACAGTGACAGCGAATTGCCCGACCCCTATGACGGCTTGGTCGCCGGTTTGCACGGCCAGTTGGAAGTCCACGACTGCATGGGCTGCCCGCTGTTTATCGACGACCAGCCCTGGGGGCTGCTGACCCTGGACGCCCTCGATACCGAGCGCTTTGAACGGGTCGAGCTGGACGCCCTGCAAGCCTTCGCCAGCCTCGCCGCGGCCACCGTCAACGTGGCTGAACGCATCGAGCGCCTGGCGCTGCGGGCCGAAGACGAGCACCAGCGCGCCGAGATCTATCGCCAGGCAAGTGGCCAGCAGCCCAAGGAAATGATCGGCCAGAGCAAAGCGCACAAGCGCCTGGTCGAGGAAATCAACCTGGTCGGCGGCAGTGACTTGACCGTGCTGATTACCGGCGAAACCGGGGTCGGCAAGGAGTTGGTGGCCCAGGCGATCCACGCCGCCTCCTCCCGCGCCGACAAACCGCTGATCAGCCTCAACTGCGCCGCCCTGCCCGAGACCTTGGTAGAAAGCGAACTGTTCGGCCACGTACGCGGCGCCTTTACTGGCGCGTTGAACGAGCGCCGGGGCAAGTTCGAACTGGCCAATGGCGGTACCTTGTTCCTGGATGAAGTGGGTGAGTTGTCGTTGACCGTGCAGGCCAAGTTGCTGCGCGTGCTGCAAAGCGGCCAGTTGCAGCGCCTGGGTTCGGACAAGGAACACCTGGTGGACGTGCGCCTGATTGCCGCCACCAACCGCGACCTTGCCGAAGAAGTGCGCAATGGCCGCTACCGTGCCGATTTTTACCACCGCCTGAGCGTGTACCCACTGCAAGTGCCGGCCCTGCGTGAGCGCGGACGGGATGTGCTGTTATTGGCAGGCTTCTTCCTTGAACAGAACCGGTCGCGCATGGGCCTGGGCAGCTTGCGCCTGACCAGTGACGCCCAGGCAGCACTGCTGGCCTACAACTGGCCCGGCAATGTGCGCGAACTGGAACACCTGATCGGACGCAGCGCGCTCAAAGCCCTGGGCAACTGTCGCGAGCGCCCGAAGATTCTCAGCCTGAGCGCCCAGGACCTGGACTTGCCCGACGTCAGTGCAGCGGTGCTCGAAGCACCGGTCGAAGCTGCGCCCATCGCCACTGGCGACCTGCGCCAGGCCACCGAGCATTACCAGCGCCAACTCATCAGCGCCTGCCTGGAGCGCCATCAGCACAACTGGGCCAGCGCCGCCCGCGAACTGGGCCTGGACCGCGCCAACCTGGGACGCATGGCCAAGCGCCTCGGCCTCAAATAAAAGCAGACACCTCAGCCAAATAAAGCGGTGGGTCAGTTAAAGATACAGTGACCGGCACACCGCCATCGCGGGCAAGCCCACTCCCACAGATTCGTGGCAGGCGCTGATTCTATGGGCAAGCCAGCTTCCACATTCAGGCTTGGCTAGCCTTGAGGTCCGGCACGATGGCCCGAGGCTTACGAAACACCAGCACATTCCCCAGCATCACCAGCACCAGCCCCATCAACGCCGGCGCCGTCCACTGATAACCCTCGGCCACGGCCGACACATTCAGCGCCACCACCGGAAACAGCACCGTGCAATACGCCGCTTTCTCCGGCCCCATGCGGCCCACCAGGGTGAGGTAAGCGGTAAAACCAATCACCGAGCCTGGGATCACCAGGTACCACAGCGCGCCGATATACCGCGCACTCCAGTCCATCTCGAAGGGAATACCACGTACTGCGCAATAGGTCGCCAGCATCGCCGCCCCATAGGCCATGCCCCAGGCATTGGTGGTCAGCGGCTTGAGCCCGGCCTTCTGCTGCAGGCTCGATAGCAAGTTGCCCGCCGAAAAGCACAGGGTGCCCAGCAGGGCCAAGCCCAGGCCCAACAAGGTTTGCGGGCTGGCGGTATGCCCAACCAGCTCCGGCCAGAACAAAAAGCCCAGCCCCAGCAACCCAAGCGCCCCGCCCATCAGCACATTACGCGCCACCCGCTGGCCGAAAAACACCCGGGCATTGAGCGCGTTCCACAAGGTCGCGGTGGAGAACACAACCGCCACCAGGCCGCTGGGAATCCATTGGCTGGCGGTGAGAAAGCACATGAAGTTGACGCAGAACAGGCACAGCCCCTGCGCCAGGCAGATCATGTGCCCGCGCCGGTTCATCACCTGCAACTTGCGGCTGAGCAGCAACAGCACGAACAGCACCAGAGCGGCCAGGCCGAAGCGATAGACAATCGACACAGGAATCGCGACCACGCCCAACTGCCATTTGAGGGCGATCCAAGTGGTGCCCCAGATGAGTACCGTGAGTAGATACAGGATAAGATTCATAGCCGGCTCCGTCGATTGAGCCACAGTGTGGCCTTCAACCCCGTGCAGGCTCTTGCACATTCTTGCGCTTTTGTCGGGCGATGGGCTCACAGCGCCAGCCGTGGAGCGTAGGATGCAGGGTGTCGGAGAACACACCATGCCAGAGCTGCAATCGCTGCACGTCTTCCAAGCCCTCAACCGCTCGCCCCACGCACGCCTGCAAGCCTGCGCCGAGCTCGGTGACGGGTTGGCTGCGGCCGTGTGGAGCAACCACCATGACGCCCAGGATTACCAGGCCCCCAGCCATCACACCTTGTCCTGCTACATCGGCGGTGGCACGGGCACCTTTCGGCGTGATCAGCCGGGCCTCAAGGGCGGCCCCGACAAACTGTGCATCCTGCCGGCCGAGCATCAGTCGGCCTGGGTGATCAATGGCGACATTCGCCTGGCCCACCTGTATTTCAGCCCGGAACAATTTGCCCTCGGCTGCGTCACCCTGCTGGACCGTGAGCCACGAGAGCTGCACTTGCGTGAGGGCACCTTCCTTGAAGACCCCTTCCAGGCCCGGCGTTTTCACCAGTTGGTCAGCCTCAACTGGCACGAGCCCGGCGAGCGCCTGCTGACCAGCAGCCTGGCCCACGAACTGCTCAGCCATACCTTGCTCAGCCAGGTCGGCGCCCGCGAAGGCTTGCGCTTGAAAGGCGGGTTGGCCGCGCACCAACGGCGGCGGTTGGTGGAGTACATCGACCAACATATGGAAGACGCCATCAGCCTCGGCCAGTTGGCCGCCATGTGCGCGCTGTCCGAATACCATTTCGCCCGGATGTTCCGCCAAAGCTTCGGCGTGCCGCCCCATCAATACCTGCTGGCACGGCGTCTGGCGCGAGCGAAAAACCTGCTGCGCAGCAGCGTTTTGCCGATCAGTGAGCTGGCCTTGCTGTGCGGTTTTTCCAGCGCCAGCCATTTCAACCAGCGCTTTCGCCATGCCATGGGTGCCACGCCGGGCCAATACCGCCAGGCATTCTGCGCCTAGACCATCAAGCCCAACGTCTTCGCCTTGGCCACCGCCTGGGTGCGTCGCTCTACCCCGAGTTTGCTGTGGATACGCCGCGCATGTGTCTTGACGGTATGCAGGGAGATATACAGGCGATCAGCGATTTCCAGGTTGGAGTTGCCCAGGGCGATCAGTTGCAACACCTCCAGCTCACGCTGGCTCAGCGGGTTCTGCGCCACCCCGGCAGGCGCGGCCTGGGGCTCCAGGCCCAGCTCACTCAAAAGTCCCGGGGCGCGTAAACGCAACTCGCGGACCGCCTGCTGCACCTGGCAACGCTCTGCCAGCGCCAAGCCAGCTTGCAGCGACCGGCGCGCCAACGCCGGGTCGCCAAGCTGCCAGGTCACTTCACCCAGCACCAGGTGCAATTCGGTTTCAAGGCATAGCATGCCGCGTTGCCGTGAAGTGTCGAGCAAGGCATTGAGCCGTGCGATAGGTTGCTCGGCACAGCCCAGCTTGACCTCGGCCAGCACCAGCAAATATTCCAGGCGCGGGATCAGCTCCAAGGTGGCAGGCGGTGCCTGCTTGGCGCAAGGCCCGCGAAAGTGGCGCAACACCCGGCGCACGGCTTGCACCGTCAATTCGGCGCGGCCTTGCTGCAACCAGAAGTGCCCACTGACCAACAGCAGTACCGCACGGTACACCGTGTCGGGCACATGGCGCTGCTGCATCAGGCGTTCGGCGTCGCGTAATTGAATGAAGGCCTGGGCGTAGTCGCCACGATTGGCCGCCAATAGCGCCAGGCCCAGAAAGCCGTACAGAACGCGCTTGTCCTGGCTCTGCAGGCACATGCTCAAGCCGGCCTCGAAACATTCGGCGGCCAGGCAGTCCTGGCCCTGACGCAAGGCCAGATGCCCGCGGCGCAGAACAATACGCCCCACCAACGGCCCGGCGTTGAGCCGTTGCCCGGCCAACATCGCTTGCACCGTTTCCAGCAGGCTTTGCGCCCGGTACGGCGCGCCACGCTGCTCCAGCAATTGGGCGTGGTCCAACTCCAGCAGGGCCTCCAATACCAGCGAACCGTGGACCCGGGCCAGGCACAGCGCTTCACGGTTCAAGCGTTGGGCGGCCTCCAACTCACCGCGCAGCAAGGCTTGCTGGGTCAGACCCGAGAGGCACATCAGGCGCGATGTCCAGGCGCTGTCGGGCAACGCTTGCAGGGCTTCGAGAAAGTGCTCGCGGGAGCGTTCGGCGTCGCCGCTCAAATGCAGCAACCAGCCCCACTGCGCCTGCCAGCGCGCCAGCAGATAACGCTGCGCGGCGGCCGTCGGTTGCGGGGCGAACCGGGCCAGTTGGTCGATGCACAAGGCCGCCTGTTCGAAGCGCCCGGCAAACAACAACGCGGCCGTGAGCAGGCCCACCAGTTGCGCCGACCCCAACATCAATTCATCGCCCTGCTGTTCATGCAGGCGCAACAGCAGCACGGCGTTCTGCTGGCGAAACAAATCCTCGAAACTGAAGTGCTGCAACAGGCTCACCGCCACTTCATATTCCTGCGCCAGCAACGCCTGCTCGAAGGCTGCTTGCCAGTCGAGCTCGGCGCTGAACCATTGGCAGGCGCGGCGATGCCACGAGCGCTTGGCCGGCCAAGGTTCGTCGCGCAGCAGTCGCGCCAACGGTGGGAAAATGTGAAGCCAGTCGCTGGTGTCTTCCCAGGGCTGGATAAACGCACCCAGTGTCTGCAATTCGCGCAAATGCTCAGCGCCGTCACCACCACCGAACAAGTACTCACACAGGTTCAGGTTGAAGCGCGGCAGATGGGCCAACACGCGCCAGGCCTCAGCCAATGGCGCCGACAAGGTGTTGAACAGCTCATGCTGCAGGTAATCGAGCAGGGTCTTGTCGGGGTGGCCGTCGCCCAACAAGGCGATACGCACACCGGCGCACCAACCGGCGCTGAACTGCATCACGCTGTCGACGGTATGCCCCGGGACGAGCAGTTGCTCGACTTCCTCAGCGCTGAAAAACAACTCGCTGCACTCCAGCAACTCATCGTCGAGCAACAGGCGTGGCCAATTGCACAACGGGCGCCGTCGCGCGCCCAGCCACCAGGTCAACTGCGGGCTGCCAGCGGCGAGCGAACGGTCCAGCAGCGCATCCAGCTCAGGCGCAGGTGAGCGACAGAAATCATCCAGAAACAACCACGTGGTGTGTGGCCAACGGCCCAAGTCGAGCAATAACGTGGCTTCATCCACAAACGGCAAGCCAAGCTGCTGCGCCAGCCGTGCGCAGAATTCCAAGGGGCTGAGCGCGGCACCGTTGAGTGGCATCCACACCACCTGACACCCCTTCGGCGCCTGCAACGCACACTCGGCGAGCAACGCACTCTTGCCACTGCCGCCCGGTGCGCACAGCAACCTTACCCGCGCCTGCGCCGTCAGCAGAGGCACAGTCAGCCGCGCACGCAACGCATGGTGGGCGGACAGCCGTGGCATAAATCCAGGACGGTCCAGGCAGCGGGTCATGGCGGTCATTGCTGCATCCTGCTGTTTTTATCGTTGCGTCACCCTAGACCTGTGGTTGGCGGTTGTTGAAGAAGTATTCAGCGGGTTGATTGAAGACCATAAAAACCAAGGTATACGCCCTTCAGTGTGGGAGCTGGCTTGCCTGCGATGGCCATAGGTATCTACATAACTCTGTTAGCTCAACGGTAACCACGATGCGAAGCGAGCCGCTCTTGATCTTGATCTGCTTTTGATCTTAGGCGCCCCGTTAAACCACGCTGGCCGGAATTCGACAGGGATTTGGGGGGTAAACCGGCAGGGATGCCGGTTTAGCCGCCCCGCGCCATGGATGGCGCGTGGCGGCGGCCCCCCAAATCACTGGCGGATTACGGGCACACCGAGCCTAAGCGAGGTGCCGAGTGGTGGGGCAAGAGCGCTTTGCTTACTTTCGCGCTTTTCGAAAGTGAGCCGCCGTCAGGGCGGAACCCTAAGTGGCCGTTACCGCAGGAATGGATATGTACACGGTCCAACTGTGTTGACTGTCAGGCCGTCTTCGCAGGCAAGCCAGCTCCCACATTGGATCGCGGGGCATCAGTTATATCTGTGTCGGCTGCCAGGCCGTCACGGGAGCAAGCTCCCTCGCCACAGATTTAGCGTCGTGCCGAAGTTGTGTAGATACCTATGGCCATCGCAGGCAAGCCAGCTCCCACAATTGGGCACTGTTGTATTCAAAAGCGGGTTTGGCGTCCGAACGTTCTCTTTAGCTCGACAGCTGATTGGCAAACTGCCCGACCGCACTCACAACCTTCTGCGCACCGTCCTGAATCTCGACGATCACGGTACCCGCCTCGGCCGCCAGGGCCAGGCCCTGCTCGGCTTGCGCACGACCGTCGGCCATCAAGGCCACCGCGTCGCGGGCCATGTCCTGGTTCTGGCGCACCACACCAACAATTTCCTCGGTGGCTTTGCTGGTACGTGACGCCAATTGCCTTACTTCATCGGCCACCACCGCAAAGCCACGCCCCTGCTCACCGGCACGCGCCGCTTCGATGGCGGCGTTGAGCGCCAGCAGGTTGGTTTGCTCGGCAATGCCGCTGATGGTCTTGACGATGCTGCCGATCACTTGGGACTGGGCATTCAACGCCTCGATGCCTTCACCGGCCTGTTGCATGTGCTGGGCCAGGTCGCGCATCACGTCCACGGCCTGGGTGACCACGGTGGTGCCGCGCTGGGCGCTGTCGTCGGTTTGCAAAGAGGTGCTGTAGGCAATATTGGCGGCCTCGGCCACTGCCTGCTCGCGGTTGACCTGGTCGGTAATGACCGTGGCGAACTTGACCACTTTGTACAGCCGCTCATTGGCGTCCAGCACCGGGTTGTAGGTGGCCTCCAACCACACCAGGCGGCCGTGGCTGTCCACACGTTTGAAGCGCGCGGCGACGAACTCACCGGCGTTCAGGCGCTTCCAGAACTGTTGGTATTCGGCACTGTTGTATTCCTGTGGCTCACAGAACATACGGTGATGCTTGCCTTCGATCTGCGCCAGGCTGTATCCCATGGCGCCGAGGAAGCGGTCATTGGCGGTGAGTACATGCCCCTCCAGGTCAAACTCGATCAACGCGGTGGAACGCATCAACGCGGTGATCAGGTTTTCATGTTCACGCGAACTCTCGATGGTGCGAGTGAGGTCGCTGGAGAACATCGAAAACTGCTTGATGCGCCCCTCCGAACTGCGCACCGGCTGCACGATTGAGCGCAACCAGGCTTCCTTGCCATTGCCGCGCATCAGGCGTACGGCGCCGGCAAAGTGTTCGCCGCGGGCCAGCGCGTGCTTGAAACGCAGTTGGAACTCGTCCTGGCGCACATGTGTCGGCACCAGGTCTTCGATAGCACGCCCGACAATCTCGCCCAGCGAATAAGCCAGTTCCTGCAGGAAGTTGGCATTGGCCCACTCAACACGGCCTTCAGGGTCCAGTGTCAGGCAGAGCATCTCGTTTTCCAGGCTCTCTTTCACCTGGAGCAAGCTCGACAATTCTTCGCGCAGAGCGGTCAGCTCCTGCTTCAGGCGGGTATTGAACATGGGGCACCGTTAGGCAAGTGAGGTGGGTGTACTTACTTGCATCGGCGCTGTCGGGGTTTTCTGAAGAGCGCTTGAGCCCTGGGCCGAACTATATTTTCAACCGCCATTGTTACGGCATACGCCCATGACCTGATATTCCAGGGTATTGAGCTTGCCGCTGGAGTCTTCATAGGTCATGCGCGACGGCACGGCGTTGCACGAGCGGATCGGCGGCGTCACGTTGACGACCTTGGCAATGTCCAGGTCCATGCCATAGCGGTACGCCTGGACCTCAGGCACCGGCTTGCCTTTTTTGATGGCGTACGCGGCCATGGCCTTCTCATTGCGCTCCATCATCAGGGCAAAAGTGCGATCCCCGCCCCCTTCGGCCAGTGCGCCAAATGACAACACAGCCGTTAATACAGCCAAACCTGCTTTATAAAAGTTCATCGCGGTTTCCTCGACTGAAAAGTTCAGTGTCGAGATTAACCAACCCACCCTGACGGCAGGTTCACTAGAACATTACTTATTTGTTAGATGGCCGTTAGTTTCCAGAATTGTAATCTTCGCGCCATGCGGCTGTTACCCACCGTTTGCAACTATCAGCCAGGGCCATATCAATAAAAACGCCCGCCTCTATAAGAAGCTGATAACTGCCATCACCGAGGAGCGCATCATGAGCATTCGTCATTACACCCTTCCCTTTTCATTGATGGCCGCGTTGCCCCTGGCCGCGGTGGCGGTGGAAGACACACCCGAGGGTTTTATCGAGGGCAGCCGTATCAACGTGCTGGCACGCAATTTCTACTTCAACCGCGATGACCGCAAAGGCCAGTCCAGCCCCACTGGCAATGGTTACTCCGAAGCCTGGGCCCAGGGCTTTATTGGCAAATTCGAATCCGGCTTTACCCAGGGCACCGTGGGTTTTGGCCTGGACGCATTCGCCATGTACGGCCTTACACTTGACTCGGGCAGCGGCCGCAGCGGCGGCAAAGGCTCGTTCGGCGTGCTGCCGGTGAACAGCGACAACCAGCCGGAAAACAGCTACAGCAAAATCGGCGGCGCGGCGAAACTGCGCGTGCTGGACACGGTAATCAAGGCCGGCGACGTGTTCCCCCTCACCCCCGTGGTAGCCTACGGCGACTCTCGCCTGTTGCCCGAGAGCTTTCGCGGCGTCACCCTGCAAAACACCAGCCTGCAAGGCTTGAGCCTGCAAGGCGGGCGCCTGAGCGGCATGAGCCAGCCCAGTGAAAGCGGCATGAACAAAGGCTTTGCCACCTTCTATGCAGGCAAGGTCGACTCGCCCTGGATCGCCTACTTCGGCGGTGACTACCAGCTCAACAGCCATCTGGGCTTTAGCCTGTACAGCAGCCGCTTGAAGGACGCCTGGGACCAGTACTACTTCGGCAGCAATGCCAATTACGCATTGACCGACGACGTGTCATTGTTCGGCGACTTCAACTACTACAAGGCCGTGGACGAAGGCGAGAAACGGCTCGGCGAGTTCGACAACAACATCTGGAGCGCCAGGCTCGGGGTCAAGGTCGGTGCCCACAGCGTGGCCGTGTCGCACCAGCGTAACAACGGCGACGATGACTTCGACTACCTGCGCCAATCAGACTCGATCTTCCTCAATAACTCGATCCAGTACAGCGACTTCAACGCGCCCAAGGAGCGCTCATGGATGCTGCGCTACGACCTGGACATGCAAGCGTTCGGCATTCCCGGCCTGTCGTTCATGACCCGCTACGGCAAAGGCACCGGCGCCGACTATAGCAACGCCAATGCCGTGTATATGCGCCGCGATGCAGCAGGTAACCCGTTGACCGATCAACGCCGTTGGGAACGGGATATCGAGGCCAAGTACGTGGTGCAAAGTGGGCGTTTGAAGGATTTGTCCCTGCGCTTGCGCCAGGCCACCGTGCGCTCCAGTACGTTTGAATCAGACCTGGAGGAAGTTCGTCTGATTGCCGAATACCCATTGGTCGTGCTGTAGCCCTTACATTCGCTCGCGATTAACTAACATCTGTTCACAAATAGCCAGTTATCAAAATTGTAATATTGGCCTCAGCTTCTCGTTAAGTGGAACTTTCTATACTCGCTTCAACTTATTCACCCGAGCACATTCATCTCTGAAGCTTTTGTGTAGCTCCTTTGGAAAGAGATGAATTTTTAACGCCCCGCTTGGGGCGTTTTTTTTGCCTGCAGCGCGGTGCGACCGACGGTCGCAGTTGACCCTAGAGTTACTTCAGCCTTCAGACTTTTCCCACTTCCGAAACCGCCGCCATAGGGAAATGGGCGCCTTCTCTCCCCTAATTCAAGAGGTAACCCCCATGCGTATTCTTGTGGTTGAAGACGAGCAGAAAACCGCCGACTACCTGCAACAGGGCCTGAACGAAAGTGGCTACGTGGTCGACTGCGCCGCCAATGGCGTCGACGGCCTGCACCTGGCCGGGCAACACGCCTATGAACTGGTGATTCTGGACGTGAACCTGCCGGGCAAGGATGGCTGGCAAGTACTGGAAGAATTGCGCCGCAACGGCACCCAGCGCGTGATGATGCTCACCGCCCGTGGCCGGCTGGCTGACAAGATCAAGGGCCTGGACATGGGCGCCGACGATTATCTGGTCAAGCCGTTCGAGTTTCCCGAACTGCTGGCCCGCGTGCGCACCCTGATGCGTCGCAGCGAGCACATTCCACAGCCGGAAGTGTTCCGCGTCTCGGACCTGGAACTGGACCCGCGCCGCCACCGCGCTTATCGCGGCGCCCGGCGCATTGACCTGACCACCAAGGAATTCGCCCTGTTGCAAGTGCTGATGCGCCAGGCCGGCGAAGTGCTGACCCGTACGCAGATTATCTCCCTGGTGTGGGACATGAATTTCGACTGCGACACCAACGTGGTCGAAGTCTCCATCAGCCGCCTGCGCGCCAAGGTGGATGACCAGAGCGAGGTCAAGCTGATCCACACGATTCGCGGCGTGGGCTACGTGCTGGAAGCGCGCCCATGAAGACCGGCAGCCTGTCGATGCGCCTGGGCTTGACGGTCAGCCTGATGGGCGCGGGCCTGGTGTTGCTGCTGGCGACCCTGGCCTACCTGGCCCTCACCCATGAGCTGGAAAAACTCGCGCGAAAAAACCTGGAAAGCAAGATGGAACAGATCCAGCACAGCCTGGCCCTGGGCCTGGACGCCCATGCCATCCGCGCCCGCCCGCATTCGCTGATGGACCTGGTGATCGGCCACGACAATTTCCACCTGACCATCGTCGGCACCGCGCCCGATAACAGCGTGCTGCTGAACGTCGGCAGCAAGCCCCAGGAACCACTGCTCACCGACTTCAAGCCACGGGAAACCCTGGGCTACCTCAATTGGATCGACAGCTACGGCAACCAGGTACTCAGTGCCTCCAGCTTGATGCGCCTGGCCAACGGTGAACGTGTGCGGGTGCTGCTATCCCTGGACCGCATGGACGACCAGGCATTGCTCAGTGCCTACCTGCGCGCCACGCTCGTTGCGCTGCCGCTACTGCTGATACTGATTGGCATGGGCGCATGGTGGCTGGTGCAACGGGGCCTGGCACCGTTGAAGCAGTTCAGCCAGGTGGCGGCGAAAGTCACCACCCAAGACCTCACCCATCGCTTGTCCGTGGACAACCTGCCCCACGAACTGGGTGAACTCGCCCACGGCATCAACGTGATGCTCGACCGCCTGGATGCCGGGGTGCAGCAACTCTCGCAATTCTCCGATGACCTGGCCCACGAACTGCGCGCGCCCTTGACCAACCTCATGGGCAAGGCCCAGTTGACCCTGTCGCGCCAGCGCCCGCCGCAGGAATACAAGGCGGTGCTGGAATCCAACACCGAAGAGCTCGAACGCCTGGCGCGGATTGTCAGCGACATGCTGTTTCTGGCGCAGGTCAGCCACCCGGCGGCGCGGGCCTCATTCACCGAGGTGTCCCTGGCGCAGGAAGCCCAGCGGGTGATGGAGTTGTTTGCCCTGAGTGCCGAAGATAAAGGCGTCACCCTGAGCCTGCGCGGCGATGCCTGGGTGACCGGCGACCGCCTGATGATCCAGCGGGCGATTTCCAACTTGCTCTCCAATGCCATTCGCCACACACCCGAGGCCTCTACCGTGTTGCTGTTGGTGGAGACCTACGAGCAGAGCGTATCGCTGTCGGTGGGCAACCCGGGGCGAGGCATTGAAGCGCACCACCTGCCGCACCTGTTCGAACGCTTCTACCGCGCCGACAGCAGCCGTACCCGTGCCGAGGGCGGCACCGGGCTGGGACTGGCCATCGTGAAATCGATCATGCATTTGCATCAGGGGCATGCTCATGTCACCAGCCAGCCTGGGCGTTTTACGCGGTTCAGCCTGGCCTTTCCCCTGACGCTGGAAGCACCGCTGTCCCCCTGTGGGAGCGGGCTTGCTCGCGAAGGCGGTGTATCAGTCAGCAAAGGTATCGACTGACCCGGCGCATTCGCGAGCAAGCCCGCTCCCACAGGGGGTTGCGGCGTTTTCACGGTTGTCAGGCGGGCTCTTCTTCGCGGCGATGAGCCCACTGATACAACGCCGGCAGCACCAGCAATGTCAGCAAGGTCGAAGAAATAATCCCGCCAATCACCACCGTCGCCAATGGGCGCTGCACTTCGGCGCCGGTGCCGGTGGCGAGTGCCATGGGGATAAACCCGAGGGACGCCACCAGCGCGGTCATCAGCACCGGGCGCAAGCGGGTCAACGCGCCTTCGTGGATCGCCACCGATAACGAGCGGCCTTCCTCGCGCAGGTTTCGGATGAAGGCGATCATCACCAGGCCATTAAGCACCGCCACGCCCGACAAGGCGATAAAGCCCACCCCCGCCGAAATCGACAGCGGAATATCACGCAGCCACAAGGCCATGATCCCGCCGGTGAGCGCGAAGGGGATGCCGGTAAACACCAGCAGCCCATCCTTGAGGTTGTTGAACATCATGAACAGCAACCCGAACACCAACAGCAACGCCACCGGCACCACGATGCGCAAGCGTTCGGAAGCCTCCTTCAACTGTTCGAACTGGCCGCCCCAGGTGGTCCAGTAACCGGCAGGGATTTTCACCTGGGTAGTGATGGCGGCTTCGGCCTCCTCGACAAACGAGCCGATATCGCGCCCACGCACGTTGGCGCTGACGATCACCAGGCGCTTGCCGTTCTCGCGGCTGATCTGGTTGGGGCCCAGCACCAGGTCGAGGCTGGCAACCTGGGACAAGGCGATAAAGCCCAACTGCCCCGAGGTACTACTCGCCAGCGCCGGCACAGGGATCAACAGCCGTGACAAGCCGTCGATATCGGTGCGCAACGTGTCGGACAAGCGCACCACCATGTCAAAACGCCGATCACCCTCGTACAGCGTACCGGCCTGGCGCCCACCGACAGCGACGGCGATGGTGTCCTGCACATCACCCACATTCAGGCCGAAGCGAGCGGCCTTGTCGCGGTCAATATTGATGGTCAGCACCGGCAGGCCGGAGGTCTGTTCCACCTTCACTTCCGAGGCGCCGTTGAGCTTCTGCAAGGTCTCGGCGATTTCCCCGGCTGTCTGGTTGAGCACCGCCATATCATCGCCGAACACCTTCACCGCCACATCGCTGCGCACTCCGGAAATCAGCTCGTTGAAGCGCAACTGGATCGGCTGCGACAGCTCATACACGCTGCCCGGCACAATCGCGCTGGCCCGTTGGATGTCAGCGATGATTGCCTCGCGGGACTTCTTCGGGTCTGGCCATTGGTCCTTGGGTTTGAGCATCACGTAGCTGTCGGAGATATTCGGCGGCATCGGGTCGGAGGCAATTTCCGCCGTACCGGTGCGCGCAAACACCCGCTCGATTTCCGGCACTTGGGCCAGTAAGGTTTTTTCCAGTTGCTGCTGCATCTGCACCGATTGGGTCAGGCTGGTGCCAGGCACACGCAGCGCCTGTTGGGCAAAGTCGCCTTCGCTGAGGCTGGGGATAAATTCACTGCCCATGCGGCTGGCGACCAGGCCCGAGACGACGATGGTCAATGCGGCCAGGCCGAACACCAGGGGCCGACGCACCATCACCCAGTTGAGCACCGGGTCATACACCCGGCGCGCACTGCGCATGACGAAGTTTTCTTCTTCCTTGACCTTGCCGGTGACGAACAACGCAATCGCCGCCGGTACGAAGGTCACCGACAGAATCATCGCGCCAAGCAAGGCAATCACCACCGTGAAGGCCATGGGGTGGAACATCTTCCCGGCCACGCCCGTGAGGGCGAAGATCGGCAGGTACACCACCATGATGATCAACTGCCCGAAGATCAACGCGCGTCGCGCCTCCTTGGCCGCGGCGAACACTTCGTGCAGGCGTTCACTGCGGGTCAGCAACCGGCCGTGGCGCTGCTGCGCGTGGGCCAGGCGGCGGATGGCGTTCTCGACGATCACCACCGCACCGTCAACGATAATGCCGAAGTCCAGCGCGCCCAGGCTCATCAGGTTGGCGCTGACTTTGTTGGTGAACATGCCGGTGAAGGTGAACAGCATCGCCAGCGGAATCACCATTGCCGTGATCAGCGCCGCACGGATGTTGCCCAGAAACAGGAACAACACCGCCACCACCAGCAACGCACCTTCGAAGAGGTTTTTCTTCACCGTGGCGATGGCTTTTTCCACCAGGTTGGTGCGGTCGTAAACAGTGACCGCCACCACGCCTTCGGGCAGCGAGCGGTTGATCTCCTCAAGCTTTTTCGCCACCGCCTGGGACACGCTGCGGCTGTTCTCGCCGATCAACATGAACACCGTGCCCAGCACCACCTCACGGCCGTTTTCGGTGGCAGCGCCGGTACGCAGCTCACGACCAATGTCGACCTGGGCCACATTGCGCACGCGGATCGGCGTGCCGTCCGAGGTGGTGATGACAATGTTGGCGATGTCGTCGATAGACGCCACCTGGCCCGGCGCGCGGATCAACAACTGTTCGCCGCTGCGCTCGATATAGCCGGCGCCGACGTTGGCGTTGTTGCGCTCCAGCGCCGTGACCAGATCGTTGAGGGTCAGGTTGTAAGCGGCCAGGCGCTTGGGGTCTGGCGCAATCTGATATTCCTTGGCGAAGCCGCCGATGGTATTGATCTCGGCCACGCCTGGCACGTTGCGCAGCTGCGGCTTGATGATCCAGTCCTGGATCACCCGCAGGTCGGTGGGGGTGTAAGGCGTACCGTCCTCTTTGCGCACACCGTCCTCGGCTTCGACGGTCCACAGGAAAATTTCCCCAAGGCCAGTGGAAATCGGCCCCATCGCGGTTTCGATGCCGTCAGGCAATTGCTCACGGGCCACTTGCAGGCGTTCGTTGACCAATTGGCGGGCAAAGAACAGGTCGGTGCCGTCCTTGAAGATCGCCGTGACCTGGGACAGACCGGAACGCGACAGCGATCGCGTCTGCTGCAGGCCCGGCAGGCCGGCCATGGCGGTTTCGATGGGAAAGGTGACGCGCTGCTCGGTTTCCAGCGGCGAAAAACCGGCCGCCGCCGAGTTGATCTGCACCTGTACGTTGGTGATGTCAGGCACCGCGTCGATGGGTAGTTTCTGATAGCTGGCGATGCCGACACCGGCCATCAACAGCACCGCCAGCAACACGATGATGCGCTGCTCGATGGCGAATTGGATAAGGCGCTCAAACATGGGGAATCACTCGCAGGATCAATGGGCGTGTTCGGCCGAGCCTTTGCCCAGTTCGGACTTGAGGATGAAGCTGCCAGCCGTCGCCACCTGCGCGCCGGCTTCCAGGCCTTTACGCACTTCGACGTAGCCGTTTTCACTGACGCCCAGTTCAAGATGGCGGGTGATAAAGCCGTCCGCGGTGCGCACAAACACCGAGGGTTTGTCCTCGACGGTCTGGATAGCGGTTTGCGGCACGGCCACCTTGGCCTGATAAGTATCGGTAGCCACTTGCACGGCCACGAACAAGCCCGGGCGCCAGGCGTCGTCGGGGTTGGGGACCGTCACGCGCACGGTAGCGGTGCGCGTCTGCTCACCGAGCAAGTTGCCCACATAAGCCACGGTGCCCAGCACTTCGGTGCCCATTTCCGTCGAGCTGACTTTCACCGGTTTGCCCACGCGAACCTTGTTCAAGTCCTTGGGAAATACGCCGAAGGTGACCCACACCTGGGACAGATCCGAGAGGGTGAAGGCATTACTGGTTTCACTGACCACCTCGCCCACCCCCAGGTGTTTTTCCACCACCACACCGGCGAAGGGCGCACGCAGTTCATAACGATTGCCGCCGGCCAGTACCGCGCTGCCGCTGAGGGCAGTCATTTTTTGCCGCGCATTGTTCAGGGCGATTTCGGCTTCTTGCAGGGTCTGCCGCGCCAGCAGGTAATCCTGTTCGGCAGAGATTTTGTCCTGCCACAACTGGCGCTCACGCTGGAAGGTGGTACGCGCCAGTTCGACCCGGCGCTCACTGGCGGCCAATTCGCTGCGCTGGTCGGAAATCTGCTGGCTGGCGATCACCGCCAACAGCTCACCCTTCTTCACCGACTGGCCCAGGTTGACCTTCACCGCCTCCACCACGCCCGCCGCACGGGGCACGATGTGGGAAGTACGGTCTTCATCAAAACGCACCTCGCCCGGCAGCGTCAGCACGGTGCTGATGGCACGCGGTTGCGCCTGGGCCAACTGGATGCCGGCGGCTTGAATCTGCTGCTCGGTGAGTTCGAGCTTGCCTTCTTCTTCCTCGGCGTGGGCGAAGCCGGAAAGCATCAGGCCCAGGGCGACGGCGAGCGCCATGCCATGTTTTTTGTTCATCAGGAGACTCCAGGAAAAATCAAAAGCGGGCGAGGTCGCCGTAAATGCGTTCGATGCGTACCCAGGCCTCGGTGGCCTGGGCGGTGGCCGCAAGGTATTGGGTGCGGGCCGCGATCAAGGTGCGCTGGGCGTCGAGCACGTCGAGGAAGTTGAACTTGCCCATCTCGAAGCCACGGGTGGCGCTGTCTACCGCACTTTGTGCGGCGGGCAGGATCTGCTGGTTGAACGCGCGCACTTCGGTATTTGCCGTTTGCCACAGGTCCAGGGCCTGGCGGGTTTCGGTGCGCAGGCGCAGCTCGGCGGCGTTGCGCAGGTCGCGGGCCTGGTCGGCGCGTCGGGTGGCCGCGAGGATGTTGCCCTGGTTGCGGTTGAACAGCGGGATCGGCATCGACACGCCCACCAGGTTCACCCGCTCGCGCACACTGGCGTCGTATTGGCTGCCGATGGACACGTCCAGGTCCGGAATGCGCTGGGCTTTTTCCAGGCCCACGCTGGCTTCGTTCTGCACAATGTTGAGTTCGGCCAGGCGCAATTCGGCCGTTTGCTCAAGGCGTGCCAGCAATGGCGCGGCGGCGGGTAACGCCGGTACCGAGGGGCTTGGCGTGGCGACGGCCTGGAAGTCGGTGGCGGCGCTGCCGGTGCTGGTGGCGAGGCGACGGTAGGCGTCAGTGAGGCCGATCTGGGCGCGGTTCAATTCCAGGCGGATTTGCGACACCTGCACCTGGGCGCGGGTGGCTTCCACGGGTGACGACTTGCCAGCGGTGACGCGCCCGTTGGCGACCACCAGGCCGCGCTCGGCAAGCGTCATGGAGCGTTGCGCCAGGTCAAGGCGTTCCTGGGCGCGCAGGGCGCCGTAGTAGCTGTCGATGACATCGGCGCGCAACAGGTTGCGACGCTGCTCCAGGGTCAGCGCGGCGGCATCCTGGGCCCGGGTGGCCACTTCGATACGCGCACTGCGCTTGCCGCCCAGTTCCAGGGTCTGGCTGAGTTTGATGCTGGTGGTGCGGCTGTTGCGGCGGGTGTCTTCGGCGTCCCAGGAGGCCACCGGGTTGGGGATCAGGCCGGCCTGTTGGCGGCCGCCTTGGGCGATGTCGATTTCCCATTGTGCGGCCGCCAGGTCCGGGTTGTTGGCGAAGGCGGTTTGCAAGGCTGCATCGAGGGTGAGGGGTTGTGCCTGGGCGGCGTTTGCGGATATCCACACTACCAATGCCGCCGCCCCCAACAGTGTTCTAACAAAAATTGCCATAACGAGAGTTCCACGCCCATGAAGTCGCTGAGGTTTCCCAGCGGGGGCAATGTAGCTTTCGGTACTTATCAGGGCCGTGGGCGAAAGATTACAAATCCGTTAGCCAGGCTCAGGCATGCACTTCGTCGTGATCGTCATGTTGAAAACCCTCGCCCTCGACCTGGATCGTGGCATGGGAAATATCGAATTGTTCGTGCAGTAATTCCGTCACTCGGCTGAGGATCTGTTGCTCGCTGCCTTGGGACGCATCCGCGACCAGGTGCGTACTCAGCACGTTCTTGCCACTGGTGAGGGCCCAGATGTGCAGGTCGTGTACGTCCTTGACCCCAGGCACGCCGCGAATGCCCTGCTCTACCTGCTCGATATCCACACCTTCTGGCACACCTTGCAGCAGGATGTTCATGCTCGCCTTGAGCAACGTCCAGGTGCGCGGCAATACCCAAAAGCCGATGGCGGCCGCGACCACGGAGTCAACCCAACCCCAGCCGGTGAACATGATCACCAGCGCGGCAATGATCACGCCGACGGAGCCCAGCATGTCGCTCCAGACTTCCAGGTAGGCACCCTTGACGTTGAGGCTCTCGCCACTGGCAGCGCTGAGCAGACGCATGGAGATCAGGTTGACCACCAGCCCCAGCAGCGCAATCACCAGCATGCCGGTGGACTGGATTTCGGCGGGCGCCTGCAGCCTCTGGTAAGCCTCGTACAAGATGTAGAACGCCACGGCGAACAACAGCAATGCGTTGAAGGCGGCCGCCAGGATCTCGAAGCGCGCATAACCGAAGGTACGCTTGCGGTCTGCCGGGCGCTTGGCAACCTGGATCGCCACCAGGGAAATCGCCAGGGCCAGGGCGTCGGTCATCATGTGCGCCGCGTCCGACAACAGCGCCAGGCTGCCGGTGACAAAGGCACCGATGACTTCGGCCAGCATGAAGCTGCCGGTCAGCCCCAGTGCGATCCATAACTTGCGTTCGTGGCCGGCGCGTACCTGGGCGTGGCTGTGTCCTGCGCTCATGAAATGTCCTCGTGGGTTGGGATGGGGCGGATCATAGAGCTATAGGCCAGATCCACGGGCATGGTTTGCAAAATTGTCATCTGAGCGCCAGAGGGTCGTTAGCTTCGGGCGCACCAAAATCGTTCATGCACGCGTTGGGGGAGCGCTATCAGGTATGCTTTTCAGACTGAAACAAAAAGAAACACATTAGCCAACCTACTCGATAAGGAGTCCCGTTTTGGAGTTATCGACTGCCACGTGGATGGTTCACGACACCCGCCTCATGCTCTGCGTGCTGTTGGCGATCGCCAGCATCATTGTGCTGATCAGCGCGACCAAACTGCCGCCCTTCCTGTCGATTTTGATCGGCACCTTTATCGCCGGGGTCGGCGCCGGCCTGCCGCCGGAAGAAGTGGCAAAGGCGTTCAGTAAAGGCGCCGGGGCGATTCTCGGGGAAGCCGGGATCATCATTGCCCTGGGTGCGATGCTCGGCGCGCTGATGGCCGAATCCGGCGCGGCCGACCGTATTGCCACCACGTTGCTCGGGCTGGGCAAAGGCAAGTCATTGCCCTGGGTGATGGCGTTGGTCGCCATGGTGATCGGCCTGCCGCTGTTCTTCGAAGTGGGCCTGGTGATGATGGTGCCGATCATCTTTGTGATGGCCAAGCGTTCGAACCAGCCGTTGCTGAAGATCGCCATCCCTGCACTGGCGGGCATGACCACCCTGCATGCCTTGATGCCACCTCACCCTGGGCCGCTGATTGCCGTAGGCGCATTGCACGCCGACCTGGGCCTGACCATGTTGCTGGGCTTTTGCCTGGCGGTGCCGGCAGTGATCCTGGCCGGGCCGCTGTATGGCAACTGGCTGTCCAAGCGCCTGCACGTGGATGAGCCGGCCGATATCGGCGCCTTGTTCAGCGCACCGCCCAAGGCCCCGCGCCAGCCGAGCTTCGGTGTGTCGCTGCTGATCATTCTGTTGCCGGTAATCCTGATGCTCGGCAGCACCTTGGCTAAAGTCGCGTTGGCGCCGGAAAGCACCCTCGCCCTGGCCTTGAAGTTCCTCGGTGAACCGCTGGTCGCCCTCGGCCTGGCCGTAATCGCCGCGGTCGTCTGCCTGGGTTGGGCGGCGGGCATGCCACGCGCCGACGTCGGCAACACCCTGCGCAAAGCCCTGGCGCCCATCGCCGTACTACTGCTGACCATCGGCGCCGGCGGCGGCCTCAAGCAAACCCTACTGGACGCCGGCGTCAGCCAGACCATCAGCAAAGTCGCCGAAGGCGCGCACATGCCCTACCTGCTGCTGGCCTGGCTGATCGCCGTGGCCCTGCGCCAGGCCACCGGCTCGGCCACCGTCGCCACCACCACAACCGCCGGCATCCTCGCGCCGATGATGGCCGGGTTGGCGGCAACGCAAAGCTCATTGGTCGCCCTTGCGATTGGCGCCGGCTCGGTGTTCTTCTGCCACGTCAACGACGCCGGGTTCTGGATGGTGCGTGAGTACTTTGGCTTGCAGTTGAAACAGACGATCTGGGTGTGGTCGGTGTTGCAGACGATTGTTTCGGTGGTTGGGTTGGTGGGGACCTTGCTGCTCTGGCACTTCCTGACCTGATCCTCAGGCGGCCAGGGTGTGGCGCTTGCCAAACAGCGCCACACTCGCCACCCCCACCGCCCCCATCACCACGCAATACCCCACGCAGATCCACGGACTGGTCGGCATCAGCGCGATCAACAACAACGGCGTAGTACTTGCCCACAGCGCATAGGCGATGTTGTAGGTGAAGGAAATGCCCGACACCCGCACCTGCGCCGGAAACAGCCCGACCATCACCGACGGCACCGCGCCCACCACGCCGCAACTCAGGCCCGCCACCGCATACGCCGCGCCGAGCCACACACCGCCGGCGATCAGGCTGGCGTACAGCAGCGCAATGCCCACCGGCAGCAACAGGCTGTAGACCAATACCGCGCGCCACGCGCCGATGCGGTCCACCAGCAGGCCGGCGAGCACGCAGCCGATATTCAGAAAGACGATGCCCAGGGCGCTCAGGGCGAAGGTGTGGCTGGGGCTCATGCCGAAGGTTTTCTGCATCATGGTCGGGGTGATGACCACCAGCACTACCACGGCAGACGTCAGCACGCAGGTGAGGATCATCGCCGGCAGCAGCACGGCGCGATGGTCGCGCAGCACGGTGCGCAAGGGCATTTCGGCGGCGGCCTGGCGACGCGCCTGCATCTCCAGGAACACTGGGGTCTCGCTGAGCCAGCGGCGCAGCCATACGCCGATCACACCGAATACGCCGCCGAGCAGGAAGGGGAAGCGCCAGGCGTAGTCGAGGATTTCGGCGGGGGTAAAGATTTGCGCGAGCAAGGTGGCGGTCAGTGCCCCCAGCAGGTAACCGAAGGTCAGGCCGGCCTGCAAAAAACCCAAGGCATAGCCACGATGGTGACGCGGCGCGTGCTCGGCGACGAAAGTCCAGGCGCTGGGCACTTCGCCGCCCACCGCTGCGCCTTGCAGCACGCGCAGCGCCAGCAGGATCAGCGGGGCGAAATAGCCGATTTGCGCGTAGGTCGGCATGACGCCGATCAACAGGCAGGGCAAGGCCATCATGAGGATGCTCAAGCTGAAGACGCGCTTGCGCCCCAGGTGGTCGGCAAAGTGCGCCATCAGGATGCCGCCCAGTGGACGGGCGAGGTAGCCGGTGACGAAAATGCCGAAGCTTTGCAACAGGCGCAGCCACTCGGGCATTTCCGGCGGGAAGAACAGTTGGCTGAGGGTCAGCGCAAAGAACACGAAGATAATGAAGTCGTAGATTTCCAGGGCGCCGCCGAGGGCGGCCAGGCCCAGGGTTTTGTAGTCGGAGCGGGAAAAACGCTGCGCCCGTGGGGAAAAGGTGGCAGTCATGTGCAGGCTCGGCAGACAAACAAAATGGCGTGCAGGTTATGAGCTGAGCCCATTGATGGCAATCGCGACGGATATATTTGTTTTACTCATTGATCGTTGAAGATAACTACATTCCCAAATCAATGGCCGTAGAGGAACATGCCGTAAAACTGCCAAACCCCATAATAACTACAAGAGGAAAGACTCGTGGCCGATGCTATCGAAGACAGCCGCTATGCCCGATTTGCCCTGCGTTGCTCCAACTTCGCCGAGCGCTGGTTTCCTGACTCCTGGGTGTTTGCCGCCCTCGCCGTGATTATCGTCGCCGTCGCGACCCTGGGCATGGGCGCCGCACCGGCCGAAGCGGCCAAGGCATTTGGCGATGGGTTCTGGAGCCTGATCCCGTTCACCATGCAGATGGCCTTTGTGGTGATCGGCGGTTACGTGGTCGCCAGTTCACCGCCGGCAGTGAAGTTGATCGACCGTCTGGCGCGCATTCCCAAGAATGGCCGTTCGGCTGTGGCCTGGGTGGCGTTGATTTCCATGGTGGCGTCGTTGCTTAACTGGGGCCTGTCCTTGGTATTCGGCGGTTTGCTGGTGCGGGCATTGGCCCGGCGCACGGATTTGCGCATGGACTACCGCGCCGCTGGCGCTGCAGCGTACCTGGGCCTGGGGGCCGTATGGGCGCTGGGGCTGTCGTCGTCGGCCGCGCAGTTGCAGGCCAACCCGGCCAGCTTGCCGCCGTCGATTCTGTCGATCACCGGCATGATCCCGTTCACCGAGACTATTTTTTTGTGGCAATCCGGCGTGCTGTTGCTGGCGCTGATCGTAGTGTCGCTGATCATCGCCTACGCCACCGCGCCTGGCCCCAACAGCGCCCGGGATGCCAAGGCCTGCGGCATTGACCCGGCCTTCAACCTGCCCAAGCCGCAGGCGCCGACGCGCCCCGGTGAATGGCTGGAACACAGCCCGTTGCTGACCATTCTGCTGGCGTTGCTGGCGGCCGGCTGGCTGTTCCATGAGTTCTCGACCAAGCCGGCGATCAGCGCCATCTCGGGGCTCAATACCTATAACTTCCTGTTCATCATGGTGGGCGCGCTGCTGCACTGGCGCCCGCGCAGCTTCCTCGATGCCGTGGCCCGAGCGGTGCCGACCACCACCGGCGTGCTGATCCAGTTCCCGCTGTACGGCTCGATTGCCGCACTGATGACGGTGGTAAAGGGCGGCGACGGCCAGACCCTGGCGCACCATATCTCGACGTTCTTCACCTCCATCGCCTCCCACGACACCTACGCCCTGCTGATGGGTGTGTACTCGGCGGTGCTGGGCTTCTTCATCCCCTCGGGTGGCGGCAAGTGGATCATCGAAGCGCCGTATGTGATGCAAGTGGCCAATGACCTGCAATACCACCTGGGCTGGGCGGTGCAGATCTACAACGCCGCCGAGGCGCTGCCGAACTTGATCAACCCGTTTTATATGTTGCCGTTGCTGGGTGTGCTGGGGCTGAAGGCGCGGGATCTGATCGGGTTTTCATTTGTGCAGTTGCTGGTGCACACGCCGCTGGTGTTGTTTTTGCTGTGGGCGTTGGGGACGACGTTGAAGTATCTGCCGCCTGTGATGCCCTGAATAACGAGTGACCGCAACTGTTGGTAGAACAGTTGCGGTCAAGGATTTACAGGAAGGCGTGCCAATAGATCAGGTAATGCACTCTGTATCGTGTCCCAAACAACATCCAAGTTGATATCGAAGTAACCATGAGCGATTCGGTTGCGCATCGCTCGCATATTGCGCCAAGGAATATGTGAATGGCGTGCCGCGAAGTCCGGATGCTGATCCATGATTTTCGTCGACGCTTCACCAATGATGATCAGGCTCATGACCACAGCTTGTTGTGTTCGCCGGTCTTCCAAAAACTCTTCTTTGCTCAAGCCCTCTACAAAAGTGATCGCGTCAGTGGCAGCTTGCCTTATGTGCTCCAGATAATCCCCTAGCCGACTTTCCGTCATACTGGCCGGGCCTCCGCTAGCACTTTATCGCGAAACTTCAAAGGCAAGTCGCCAGGCGTAAGCAGGTCGACATTAACGCCGAGCAAGTCCTCAAGCTCGACCTGCAACCCACCAAGATCAAAGAGGGTTGTGCCCGGCGGCGCGTCTACCAGCAAATCAAGATCACTGCCTTCTTGGTCAGTCCCCATCAGTACCGACCCAAATACTCTGGGATTGGAAATACGGAAACGTCCGACCACTTCTCGTACAGCCGTTCGTTGCAGATCAAGTGCAGTTGAAGGTCTCACGACTCACCTCAGTGATGTGCATTAGAAGGGCAGTCTAGCAGCGCTTGAGCCGTGTAGACACGCCCCGCCCATCACACGCCTGTCTTTGTTCCGTCACATTCCATTGCTACCGTCCTGCGAAATATCTTGCAACATCTCGCCAAGGATTCCTCGCAATGAGTGACGAGCACAACGACCACCCTGCCCACGACTGCGCCCCCAAAACGCCGGTAGACACCAGCCGTCGGCGCTTCCTCGGCGGTGCGGCGGTGTTGGGGGTGGGGGCGACCTTGAGTGCCTGCGGCAATACCAGCGAAGCACCGAGCCCACCCGTGACGCGGCCGCTCACGCCCCAGGAACTGGACAAGGCGCTGCGAGAGCAGGTGAAAACCGTGGTGGTGATTTACGCCGAGAACCGCAGCTTCAACAACCTGTTCGCAGATTTCCCCGGGGTAGAGAAACCGCTGTCGGCGTTAACCGCCAAGGACTTCCAGCAGCGCGACCGCGATGGCAGCGTATTGCCTGCCCTGCCACCGAGCTGGGGCGGTGTGTTGCAGGTCGGCCCACAAACGGTGGACGGGGTGACTTACCCCAGCGAAGTGCAATTCCAGCCAAACCTGCCCAACGCGCCGTTCGCCCTCAAAGGCCCGCAGGGCGAAGACCTGCCATTGAGCTTGGTGACCCGCGACCTATGGCACGTGTTCTACCAGAACCAGATGCAGATCAACGGCGGCAAGAATGATGGTTTTGTCGCCTGGGGCGATTCCGGTGGGCTGGTGATGGGCCATTACGCCCAAAGCCGTTATGCCCTGCGCCTGTGGGACGTGGCCAAGGAGTTTGTGCTGTGCGATAACTTCTTCCAGGGCGCGTTTGGCGGCTCGTTCCTTAACCACCAGTACCTGATCAGCGCCACCGCGCCGTTTTATCCCAATGCCGCGCAGTCGGTGGCCAAAGCGCAGATCGCCACGCTGCAAAGCGATGACCCCAGCGGCACGCGCCTAAAGCCCTTGGACACGTCACCGGCCAGCGCCATGACCGGCCCGCCGCAATTCGGCCCCAGCGCACTGACACCCGATGGTTACGGCGTAAACACCCTGGCCCCACCCTACTGGCCCACCTGGATCCGCGACCCGCAGAACCTGGATTATTCCAAGCCCGACCTGCCCAATGTGCTGGTGCCGCAAACCCACGAGCATATTGGCGACAAGCTGTCGAAGAAGAACATCGACTGGGCCTGGTACGCCGGTGCGTGGCAAGCCACCCTGGAGCAGTTCAAGGACTCCGGCGGCATCCCCAAGATTCCGAATTTCCAGTACCACCACCAGCCGTTCAATTACTTCAAGCAGCAAGGGCCGCAAAACCCGGCAGAACGTGCCAGGCGCCTGCGTGACGGTGGTTTGGGCGATGAGTCGAGCACCAACCGGTTCTTCGCCGACGCCCAGGCCGGCAAGCTGCCCGCGGTGAGTTTCTACAAGCCCCAGGGCAACCTGAACATGCACGCCGGTTATGCAGACGTGGCCTCGGGCGACCGCCATATCGCCCGCGCCTTGAAGGTGCTGCAAGAGAGCCCGCAGTGGAAAAACATGGTGGTGGTAGTGACCGTGGATGAAAACGGCGGCTGGTGGGACCACGTGGCGCCGCCCCAGGGTGACCGCTGGGGCCCGGGCTCGCGGGTTCCGGCGCTGGTGGTGTCGCCGTTTGCACGCAAAGGCACGGTGGACCATACGGTGTACGACACGGCATCGATCCTGCGTTTGATCACCCGGGTGTTCCAGTTGGAAACCCTGGACGGCCTCAAGCAGCGCGATGACGCGATGATCGCGCGCGGCCAGAAACCCATGGGCGATCTGAGCAATGCCTTGCAGTTCAGCCTGTAGGGGCTTATCCAATAACGACATGCCGGGCGATTTAACACGCGATTTTCCCGGTCAGCCGCTACTGTGTGCAGGTGGGCTTCCATCCCGCGCAGACGGGCTTCGCTGACAAGGAATCGACTATGTTTAAACCGACCAGGCTGTCCTTCACCCTCGCCGCACTACTGGCGAGTGCGGTCGTACAGGCCGACATCGAGGTGCCACTGGGCAGCACGCAGCGCGTCACCCAGTTGTTCGCGTACCCCAACAACTGCAATGTGATCTGCTTTCGGCCATGGTCACTGGAGCAGACCGCCGAACACTATCTGAACCAGAGCCTGCAACGTGACGGTTACAGCCGGGCCAAGGTCAGCGTGAAGACCCACGACGGTCAGGTCACGGCGACCTTCAGCGGCGTGCCCGACAGTTACGGCCAGCCACTGACCACGCTGCTCAATACCGCCGACCTGGCTTACCAAGGCGCCAGCCAGCTCAACAGCGATGGCAAATGGGCCTACAACTGGTACCTGTTCCTGCCGTTGGGCATGGCCCTGGAAAACCGCAAAAGCATCGAGCTGTTGCACTTCCCTCCGGATTACTCGCTGACCCAGGCCCAGGATTACCTGGAATCGGCCACCACCGACCGCTGGGCCACCTTGTTGAGCGAAAATGGCGTACCGGCCACGGAAACGCCGGCGTACCAGACCATCATCGATATCGCGCCCATCGCTGCGCCGTCCAATGCCGGCAAAGACCTGGAAACCGTCTACGGGTATTTCACCGACTACCAGACCCGCATGGTCAAGGAACTGAGCCTGCGCCCTGGCGGCGCATTACCCATGGTGGCCTTCGGCGCGCCAGTGCGTAGCTGGATCAAGCAACAATACGGGCAAACCGTGGGCGTGCTGAGCCTTGCGCAGATCAGCCCGGAGCCTGGCAAAACCGTCGCGGTATTGGGCGCCAACCACCCAAGTTACATTTGGTATGCGGCCAGCCCCGACAGCTATGACGGTGATGAACAAAAGGCTGATGACGCCGGTTTGAAAGTGATGGGCCAGGACTTGAGCGCCGCCTGCTGGCAAGCAGGCATGGGCCAGAAACCCGCCAGCGATGCGAACGTATTGCTCAAGGCCTGCCTGAACACTTGGCAAGTCACGCGCAAGGAGCAGACGTGTGAATTGTTCTACACCTCGGTGCGCCACCTGACGCCCGAGCAGGCCAACGCCAAGTGCGCCACAGCGCCTATCAAGGCGCAGTTGAAACTGTTGAGAAATGCCGCTCCCACGCCCACCGTCATAGCCCCCGCGCTTTAAGGCGAAGAAACCGTTTCTACTGTCAACTTTGACAGTAGAAACCGGATCCCACTTCGGCGAATCTAGGGCCGCGCCCATTTGCTGCAAGACTGGCCGTCAGACCCGCAGGTCCATGCAGCCCCGCTCAGGAGAGTGATGAAAACTCGAGCCATGGATAAGGCTGAAACGGCTGTGAATGACTGCCTCTATCCCTTCAAGACGCTGCTCGTGGAACAGGGTTACCCCTCGACCGAGCACTTTGAGGTCAAGCAAGAGGCTGAAGGGGTTGCGGCCAGGGTCACGGCGCGCGTGGCCTTTGAGAGTCGCACGCGCATTGCTAAGGTTTCCGGTTATGCCGTGAGCGAACGGCGCCCGTACACGCTGCAACTGTCACCCCGCATCCACTTGTACGATTGTTGGCTCTGCGGCCTGTTACAGCACTCCTGCAACCCGAACGTGTTTCTAGACACGACGTACCTGGAGCTATGGACGGTGCAACCCATCGGCGCCGGCAGCTTGCTGACGCTGGATTACGCCACCACCGAAGACACACTGGCCCGGCAGTTCGCTTGCCATTGCGGCGAGCTGAACTGCCGGGGCTGGATCACCGGCAGCAAGGAGCCGCTGAACGCCGAAGGCCAGGCCTTCATGGCCTGGTGGCGTGAGCACAAACGACCTTAGGCTTCGCCCAAAGGACGCAGGCGGTATTGCGGTGGCAGTTGCTCGAAGCCACTGATGGTGGTGTTCAAACTCTTCCAGCGACCGTCCTTGATGCCATAGATGCAGCCATGGATCGACAGGCTCTGCCCACGATGCCAGGCATTTTGCACAATGCTGGTGTGGCCGACGTTGGCCACCTGCTGGATCACGTTGAGCTCGCACATGCGGTCCACACGCTCTTCTTCGGTCGGCAACTGGGCCAGCACATCGCGGTTTTCGTAGTAAAGGTCGCGAATGGTGCGTAGCCAGCCGTCGATCAGGCCGAACTGGCGGTCCTGCATCGACGCACGCACGCCGCCACAGCCGTAGTGGCCAGTGACGAGGATGTGTTTGACCTTGAGCACGTCCACCGCGTACTGGATCACCGACAGGCAGTTGAGGTCAGTGTGCAGCACCACGTTGGCCACGTTGCGATGCACAAACAGATCACCGGGTAACATGCCGACGATCTCGTTGGCCGGTACACGGGCATCGGAGCAGCCGATCCACAGGTATTCCGGGGTCTGCTGGCGGGCGAGCTTGGCGAAGAATTCGGGATCTTCCTGTTTGATCGCGTCCGCCCAGCGTTCGTTGTTATCAAGCAGGTCTTGTAGTTCGTTCATCAGGGAAGCCTCAGGAATGATGCGCAGGTTTGTGACTGACAAGCCCTCGTCCAGGTCACGCCAGGCGCTAATTAGCTTGAATTTTTTGGCTGCCATGCCTGTCCACACACTATAAGCCCCACAGTATGAGGATTGGCCATGACTGAATCACGACGTCCCTACGGCGCAACGCAGCCGGAACCGATCGATGACAACGAAGACCGCATGGGTGAGATGCGCGAGCTGGATTTTGACGAGCAGGACCAGACTGCGGAAATCGGCGACGAGCTGCCCCGCCGTGAGCGCGACCATCTGATGCCCGACGAACGGGTGCGCGAAGCCGGGCTGACCGGCGCTTCGACGGATGATCATGAATCCACCGACGACGATATGAGCCCGGAAACGCTGATCCGTGAGGACGGCGCACGGGATGCGCAGGAGGAAGGCGAAGATAGCGCCGCCGACTATGACTTGAGCGTCGTGGGAGAAAATGACATTGGTGGCGGGAATGGGTTGGATGAGGCGGAACTGGCTGATCTGGACCCGCTGAACGGCAAGCGCTGACCCTGTGGGAGCTGGCTTGCCTGCGATGGTATCACCGCGGTGTTACTTAGAGACCGAGGTGCCTGCATCGCGGGCAAGCCCGGCTCCCACAGAGGTTCTGCACATAGGGGGCTCTGTATTTAATCGACCAGGGTGCACGCCATCACGACTGCATCTTCGCGGCCACCCACAGCGGGGTAGTAATCCCGGCGACGGCCGATCTCGTTGAAGCCATAACGCTCATACAGGCGAAACGCGCCGGTATTGCTGTCCCGCACTTCAAGGAAGCATTCTCGCGCATTGGCGGCATAGGCACGCGACATCAAATGCTCCAGCAGCGCCAGGCCCAAACCACGGCCCTGGTTTTCCGGCTTCACAGTAATGTTCAGCAAGTGCGCTTCATCGAGAATGATCTGCACCACCCCGTGCCCCACTTGCTGCTCGCCTTCGAACATCAGCCAGATCTGGTACTTGCCCAGCCCGTCGAGAAAAATTCCGCGGGTCCAGGGGTGGCTGAACGCCGCGTATTCGATTTTCAGCACGGCGTCGAGGTCGGCCTCGGTCATCGGGCGAAAGGATAAAGCCTCACTCATCAGTTGTTTTCCAGCGCGCCATCAGCCGGCGCATGGCTTGCCAGACATCAGCCTTACGCTGTGGCTCTTCCATTAATAATTCCAGGCCCGGCAGGGCCCACACCGAACCCAGGCCTTCAACCTGCAGCTCGCGGTACCAGGCCTCGGCGTTGGCTTCACCGGCAAACCGCACAGCGGGCAGGCCGATCAGCCACAAGCAAACGCAAGGCTCGTCTTCCAGGCGCGCCGAGACAAACCCCTGGACGAAATCTCGTGCGGCCTCGGGGCCCTGGTCCATGGTGCCGCGCACCAGCAGCGGCCAGCGCACCGGCTCACCGACGATTTGCGGGCTGTCGGGCAGGCCGGCGGCGCGCAGCATGTCCTTGAGCAACAGGTAGGCCGGGTCGCGGGACTGGAAACGTTCGCCGGTCGGCAGTTCCACCAGCAACAGGCAACGCCCGGCCCGCAGCAATTGCAGGGCAAAGCGTGGCGGCGGCACCACTGGCGCCTTGGCCACCGGCGCAGACTCTTCGACCACTTTGGCAGCCTTGGTCACCGGCGCAGGGCGCGGCACTTCGATCTTGGCCCGTTCGACCACCGGGCGCGTCTCAGGGGTGGGCTTGACCACCGCCACGGGCGCGGCCGCTTCTTCCCCCGACGACTCGAACGCCTCATAAGGCTCAAGCGCCTGCAACAACTCGGGCCGCGACGGCGCGGCAAACGGCAGTTCGGTGCGGGGCAGCCAGTTGACCACCTGCATGGCGGTCAAGTAAGCGCGACGTCGGGACTCGATAAGCACAGCTCGGCCACTTGTGGATAAGTAAAGAGCGGGGATTCTACCGCTGTTCGGCAACAATCGCCCACTGCGCACTGACCGGCTGTGGATAAATCCCGCGCCTGATGCAGTACAATCGCGACTTTTAATCGCCAACCAGCCGGCCATTCCCATGATCGAACCCAAGCGCGTCCTGCGCGCCCTCGCCGAACACTGGGCCTTACTTGAGCCTCTGTGCGAACACTTCGACCAAGGCACCCTGAGCCTGGCCGAGCTGCGCGCACAGTTGGCCGCCCAACAACTGGACAGCACGCCCCAGGACATCACCAGCCTACTGGACGTGTGGATTCGCCTGGATATCCTGGTGCCTGTCGCCAAGAGCCCGAACCGTTTCGAGCTCAACGCGCAGATCCACGACTTCCTCGCCTATCTTCGCAAGGAGCACCGGCTTGGCCTGTGCCTGGAAATCGAAGCCTACCTGCGCCACCTGGAGCGTCTGGCAGGTTATATCCAGGACGCCTTCGACATCCGTGACGGCCACGACCTGGCCCGGCAACTGCGCCTGCTGGATATGCGCGTGCGCGATGTGCTCAAAAAACTCGCCAACGACGAACAGGCCCTCGCCGCCGTGGCCGACCGCGCCAAGACCAGCGACCGCCAGATCCCGTTGCGCCAGCGTTACGCCGAGGTATTGGCGACCTGGGACGAGTACGTCGAGCCGATGATCCAACTGGTGAACGCCGACGGCGCCTTCGAGCAAGGCGTACGCAAGGTGGAAAACGTGCTGCTGCGCATGCTCACCGAGCAACAGCGTCTTGGCCACCTGGTAGATGACGACATGCTGCTGCGCACCCATGCGCGCATCCTCGAGATGCAAACCAGCGCCCAGTTGACCTTGCGCCATGCGCGGGAGTTGCTGCTGCCGCTGCGTGAAGAAGCACGCCGGCATAACGCCGTGACTCGCGGTGCGGCGCTGGCCCTGTCGGCGATTCGCCGCAAAGGCCTGGACGCGGTGCCGCAAGCGGCGATGCCGATGTTCACCCGGCCGCAAAGTACCTTTTTGGGCAGTGCGAGCCAGGTCGAGGCCTATGTGTATGCCCTGGCCAATTTCGAGCCCAAGCCGGCGCGTTTCCCCAAGGCGCACAAGTCCCACAAAGGCGAAGCCCCGCGCGCACCGCGTACGGTCAAGGAAATGCTCGAACGCTGCGAAGACGCGCTGCCGATGCCCGACCTGATGACCTGGCTGCTGGAGCAGGAACCGGACGGCGCCACCGATGAATTGCTGTACTGGTTCTCGCGCCTGTCCCGGGAAAAACGCTTCAAGCGCGAGCGCCTGGAACGTCGCGATTACCACACCCACGAGCACCAGGTCAGCCTGCGCTCCTTCGCCCTGCTCCCGGCCGGCGTCGATGCCACCGAGAATTCTGCGAGCACGCCTTATGCATCTTGATCTATCCGAACTGTCCCAGCTGGCGCCGATTTTTCGCGAGCTGTTCAAGGGTTACCACGTCAGCCGTCGCGACCCGGAGCTATACGCGCAATTGTCGAACTTCCAGGACCAGTACCGCACGCTGTTCAAGGCCCTGGGCTTTGAGCTGGTGTGCGATACCCGCGGCTTCTATTACTTCGTGCCGGACACTGCCGTGGCTGCCGCGCAGGTGAACAAAACCGCCCAGCGCCTGGCCCTGTTCACCTTCATCATCGTCGAACACCTGGCCGACCAGGGTCGCGACCCGATTGCGGTACTCGACGGCGGCAGCCTGGGCCGCGATGAATTGCCTTCGTTGCTGGAGAAATACCGTGACCTGTTTATCCAGGCCGAGGTGCAGACCCAGGAAGAGCTCGAAGAAAAAATCATGCGCCGCATGACCCAACTGGGTTTTGCCAGCGAAGACAACGGTATCTACCGCTTCCTGCCGCCGATGCACCGCTTCCTGGATGTGTGCCTGTCGGTGCAGCAGGACCGCGACCTTGCCGCCAGCGTACACAGCGTACTGCCGCTGCCGGCACCGGTGATTATCGACGAGGACAGCGACGAGAAACTGCTGAAGACCGATGACCCGCTGGATCTGAGCGCCTTCACCGAAGAAAGCGAAGAAGATGCCCTGGCCCGTGCCATTGCCGAAGAACAGGAGACCGACGCATGAGTAAGGAACGCTACGGCATCCGCCGCTTCGCCCTATTGAACACCGCCGGTTACAGCCTGGGCTTGTTCCCGCTAGAAGAACCGCTGTCGGTGTACGGCGCCAACAACCTGGGTAAATCCGCCTCGATCAACGCCTTGCAATTCCCGATCCTGGCACGCATGTCGGACATGAGCTTCGGCAAGTACACCCTGGAACAATCGCGGCGTTTCTACTTTGCCACCGACACCAGCTACATCCTGGTAGAAGTCTCTCTGCCCCACGGCCCGCACGTTATCGGCGTGGTCGGCCGCGGCCCGGGCGGCGGCTTTGGTCACCAGTTCTTTGCCTACGCCGGCAAGCTGGACCTTGCCCACTACCAGAAAAACGACACCTGCCTGCGCCAGAAAGAGCTGTTCACCAACCTTGAGCGCGAGGGCCTGAAAGCCTACGAGCTCAAGCCCGATGAACTGCGGCGCTTGCTGGTGGGCGGGCATACGTCGGTCCCGCTGGACCTGACGCTGATTCCGCTGCGCTCCACGAGCGAGCAGAGCCTGAAGACGTTCCGCGCGCTGTTTATCAACCTGCTGCACATGCGCGAAATCACCGCGGCCAAGCTCAAGCAACTGTTCCTTGATGCCTTCGAACACAGCCTGCGTTCGGGCAGTGTCGACTACATCGCGGCCTGTGAAGAAGCCTTCCGTGATGTGCGACGCATGGAGCAGGACTACAACTCGCTGGTGGCTGCCGGCCCCTTGGTTGAAGCCCTGGCCAATGGCGTGAAACAGCGCGACGCCCTGCGCGGCAAACTGCATCGCCTGTCGCCGCTGCTGGATTCGTTGCTGGGCACCTGGTCGGACTACGCCAGTGCGCGCAAGGAAGAGCTGACCATCCAGGCCGAGCATTACCGCAACGAGCAGGACGCGCTGCAAAACGATCAGCGCGGCGGCACCCAGGAGCTGATGCGCCTGGAGCGGGAAATCAGTGGCATCCAGCGTTGGTTGGGCGAGTTGTCGGTGCTCAAGCACCGCTTTGCCCTGGTGGATGACGTCAAGATGCTGGAGCAGCAATTGCTCGCCGCCAAGGATGCCCACGATGAACTGGCGGGCGCCTTGGCGCAGTCGCGACAGTTCAGCGCCGAGGACTTGGAAGAACGCCTGCGCGACCTGGAAAAGCGCTTGAAGTCGGTCAAGCAGCAGCTCGATCACGCGGATAACAACAGCTACGCCAAGCTGCGCGAAGAATTTTCGCAGCAGGATGTCGAGCGCCTGATGCGCCTGTTCAACAGCTCGCTGTTCAGCCTGCCGCTGGGCGAACATGGCATCACGCTGGACGAGGACGGCCAGTGGGTCAAATCCCTGGAGCAGATCCTCGATGGCTTCAAGGGCGAGCGCTTTGAGGTGCCGGGGCTGTCCATCGACATCTCGCACATCGAGCCGCCGGCACTGCAAGCCCTGGCGGATCGCGCCGCGTTGCGTGACCAGAAAGAGCGCCTGGAAAAAGAGCTCAAGCAACTGAAAACCCAGCAGGCCGTAGCGTCCGACCGCGCCGCAAGCAAGACCCAGACCGAAGCGCTGTACCAGCAGGTACTGGATGCCCAGAAGGCCCTGGAAGACTTCCGCCGCACCCAGACCCTGAGCGCCGAAGAAGGCGAGAAGCTGGAAAACCTGGCGCAGATGGAAGCCGCCCAGGACGAGTTGAAGCGTTCCAGCGATGCCTTTACCGAGCGTGTCCAGCAACTGTCGGCCAAGCTGCAACTGGTCGGCCGTCAGATCGGCGATATGGAAGCCAAGCAACGCACGCTGGATGACGCGTTGCGCCGTCGTCAGCTGTTGCCGGCGGACCTGCCGTTCGGTACGCCGTTCATGGACCCGGTCGACGACTCCATGGACAACCTGCTGCCGCTGCTCAATGACTATCAGGACAGCTGGCAGGGTTTGCTGCGCGCCGATGGCCAGATCGAAGCGCTGTACGCCCAGGTGCGTCTCAAGGGCGTGGCCAAGTTCGACAGTGAGGATGATGTCGAACGTCGTCTGCAACTGCTGATCAACGCCTATGCGCACCGTACCGACGAGGCGCTGACCCTCGGCAAGGCGCGCCGTGCAGCGGTCACCGACATCGCCCGTACCCTGCGCAACATCCGTAGTGACTACGACAGCCTGGAACACCAGTTGGCGTTGTTCAACCGCGAGATCAACAAGCGCCAGGTCTCCAACCTGCAAAGCTTCCGCATCGTACTGGCGCCGAACAAGGAAGCGCTCAAGCATATCGACCAGATCATCCACAGTGCCGGTCAGTATGAAGAAGGCGAGACCCTCTCGGTGTTCGACCTCAGCCAGAGCGCCGAACAGGACAACAAGAACGAAGAAGCCAAGGAATACCTGGCTCGTCTGGTAGCCGCCAACCATAACCAGTTGGGCCTCAAGGACTTGTTCGAATTGGCGTTCGAAATCACCAAGGTCAACGGCCAGCCGGTGATCCATACCGACATCGACGGCGCTGCGTCCAACGGCACCACCATGACCATCAAGGCGCTGACCAACATGTACTTGTTGCTGCACCTGATGGACCGCGACCAGGCCGGTCGCGTGCGGTTGCCGTACTACCTCGATGAAGCGGCAGACATCGATGAGAAAAACCAGGCTGCGCTGTTGGAAACCAGCCTGCAATTGGGCTTTGTACCGATTCTGGCCAGTGTGAAGCCGCAGGTGTCCGCCCAGGTGGCGATCGACCTGGAAGGCGGCAGCGGGCCGAACGGGATCTACATTGATGAGGCGGACTGGAAGTACATCCGTCGCCATGATGTGGTGAAGGCGACGATGAATGTGCAGGCGGACGAGCCGGAGCTGGATGAAGTCTGACGGGCTGTACTGAAAGGCAAAAAGGCCGCGATCTTTTGGGATCGCGGCCTTTTTTCGGCTTGGGATTTGCGGTGTGTTTGTGGGCCTCATCGCGGGCAAGCCCGGCTCCCACAGTTGGAATGCATACTTGCTGAAAATGCATATCCCTGTGGGAGCCGGGCTTGCCCGCGATAGCCGCGCCTCGGTTTATTTACCGAGTGGAATCTTGGGCGCCCAGGTCAGCCATTCATCCTCAAACTTGTCGAACAACGGGAACGTCTGCTGCGGCCGTGCCGGGTTACCCATGCGCTCGCCATCCGGCGTGGCAAAGGCGATCCCGCCGGCCACCAGCGTTTCAAGGGACTCGGTACGCACGGTCGCGCCCTTGAACAAGCCGAAGTCGAGGCCAAAGCCGCTAGTGTTCCAGAAGCGGCTGCCACTGCGTACCAGAGGTGCGTACTTGGGCTCGATCAGGATGTGCACCAACACACGGTCGGCGGTCTGGCCCAGCTCATAGCCGGTGACTTTGCCGACCGTCACTTCACGGTAGGTCACCGGTACCCCTTCCTTCAACGAACCACGGCGGGCGGCGCTGAGTGTGAGGCTCAGGCCAGCTTCCTGATGCACGGTTTCAGGCGGCTGGGCCAGGGCGACAAAGCTCTTCTGCGGGCCAGCGTTTTTCGCGGCCGGTTGCACTTCGATGTATTGGCCGGTGACCAGGGTCTCCAGGTTAGCCGTCTTCATCAGCCCAAGTTCCGGCTTGACCACCCAGAACTGGCTACCCGTACGCGCAATGCGGTCCGCGACCTGAGTGATACGCGCCTTGAGCAGCACCGACTGCATGTCGGCACTGAGGTCGACACTCTCGATCTTGCCCACATCCAGCCCCTTGAAGCGCACCGGTGTGCCGGCGCTCAGGCCGTCGGCTCGGTCGACTTTGATGGTCACCAGAGTGCCGTGCTGGTTGGCGGCATCACGGTCGGCATACAGGCGAAAGCGCGGGATGCGATGTTTCAATGGCACGTTCGGTTCCGGCGTTTCGAAGGCGATACCGCCCGCCATCAGGCTGGCCAGGGATTCGCTTTTGACCTGGATACCGCCGGTGAGCCCGCCCGTGAGGGTGACGCCGCTGGCATTCCAGAAGCGCGTCGAGCCGTTGACCAGGCTTTCGTATTCCTTCTCGATATGAACGCCGATCACCAGTTGTTTTTTCTTACGTGAAAACTGGTAGCTCTGCACCGAACCGACTTTGACCTGTTTGTACAGAATCGGGCTGCCGACATCCAACGAGCCCAGGCTGTCGGTGAGCAACACCATGTGCAGGCCCGGGGAACGCAGGTCCAAAGGTGGCGCCTTGGCGCGGGCTACGTATTCGCGTTGTGGCGGGGTGCCTTTGTCGCCTGGGCGAATCGCGATGTAGTTGCCCTTGACCAAGGCCTCCAGGCCGGTGATGCCCGCCAGGGAGATGGACGGTTTGACCACCCAGAATTGCGTGTCCTCGACCAGGTAGTCTTCGGCCAATGGATCGAGGGTCAGCTCGGCGCTGGCACTGGACAGGTCCGGGTCGATCTTCAGGGTTTTCAGGCTACCGACCTGGATGCCTTTGTACATGACCGGCGTACGCCCGGCCTGCAGGCCTTCAAAGTCGGTGAGCTTGACCTTGACCTTGATGCCCGCTGCGGCGGCATCGAAATCTTCGTATAGGCGGAAAGGCAGGCTCGGGTCGGTGGGCGGGCTGTCTTTGCGGTTTTCCGGCGTGGCGAAAGCGATACCACCGGCGACAATGCTGGAGAGGGATTCGCTGCGAACTTTCAAGCCGGAAAGGTTGGCGTCGATACTGATGCCGCTGGCATTCCAGAAACGCGTGTGTTTGCGCACCAGGTTGGCGTAGGTTGGCTCGATATAGACCTTGACCTCGACGGTGCTCTGGTCTTCAGACAGCAGGTAGCTTTTGACCTGGCCGACCTGAATCTGCTTGTAGAACACCGGACTGCCACGGTTCAACGAGCCCAGGCGATCGGCCTTGAGGGTCAGGTGCAAGCCGGGCTTGGCGTCGGATAACGGCGGCTCTTCGGAGAGCGCCTTGAACTTGCGCGTGGGCTCGCCATCACCGGGGCTGGCGGCGATGTAGTTACCTGAAACCAGGGTTTCCAGGCCGGTGATACCGGCAAGGCTGACGCTGGGCTTGACCAACCAGAAGCGGGTGTTGGTCTTGAGGTACTGCTCCACGTCCTTGTTCATCTCGATGGTGGCGATCACCCCGCGATTGCTGCCTTCGTCATCCAGGGCCAGGGTTTTGACCTTGCCCACGGTCATGCCTTTGTAGACCACTTCGGTCTTGTTGACCTGAATACCTTCGCCGCTTTCAAAGCGAACTTGAATCTCGATACCTTGCTGGGAATAGGCACGCCACCCCAGCCAGCCACCGATGATCAGGGCAATCAGGGGCAGCACCCAAATGGCCGACCAGTTAGAGGCTGGGCGGGTTTTAGCTTTAGGCAAATCACTCATGGTCGTCGTCCGACTCCGTGTTATCCCAAATCAGTCGGGGATCGAAAGTTACTGCGGCAAACATCGTCAAGATCACCACACTGGCGAACGCCGCAGCGCCGAGGTTGGCCTCGATACTGGCTAGCCGCCCAAAGTTAACGAGCGCCACCAGGATGGCGATCACGAAGATATCCAGCATGGACCAACGCCCAATGAACTCGATAAAGCGATACATCACAATGCGTTGTTGCGCGGACAGCGGTTGGTGACGCTGCACCGAGAACAGCAGCAGGCCAATGCCGACCAACTTGAAGGTCGGTACCAGGATACTAGCGATGAACACCACGGCAGCGATAGGAAACATCCCGTGCTGCACCAGCTGGATGACACCCGACATGATGGTGCTGGGGTCGCCTTGGCCGAGGGAGTTGACCGTCATGATGGGTAACAGGTTAGCGGGGATATACAGGATCGCCGCGGTGATCAACAGCGCCCAGGTACGTGTGAGGCTATTGGGGCGACGAGCATGGATCAACGCACCGCAACGGGTGCAGAGTTGCTCCTCGCTATCCGCTTCCTGCTTGTTCAACTCATGGCATTCGGTACAAATCAGAATACCTGCATCAATCGCCCGCATGGTCATCCTCTCCTGACAGCGCTTGCCAGATCTGATGGGGCGACATCACCACCTCAAGCAGAACTTGAACCATTAATAGACTGACGAAGCAGACCAGACCCAGGCCAATTGTGATGGAGGCCATGTCGGCGAGCTTTACGATCGCCACTAGCACACCCATCAAGTAGACCTCCAACATCCCCCAGTCCTTCATGTGGTGGTAGATGCGATATAGCAGCAGCCCGTAATTGCGCCCTATGTTCCAGCGAATACTGAGCAGCACTGCCAATTGGCACAGGAGCTTGAGCAAGGGGATGCCCATGCTGCACAGGAACACCACCGCGGCAACGCCTTGCATACCCGTATCGAACAGGCCAACGACGCCGCTCCACACGGTGTCCTCCGAAGACTGCCCGAGTAGATTGAGCTGCATGATGGGCAAAAAGTTCGCGGGGACGTACAACAGCAGTGCAGCCAGTACCAAGGCGAGACTGCGCTCGACCACATTGTGACGGTGAGCGTATAGCTCGTAGCCGCAGCGTGGGCATTGGGCTTTTTCGCCGAGGGCGAGCGTTGGTTTGCGCATCAGCAAGTCGCACTCATGGCATGCCACCAGATCGTCCAGCGGTAAATCCGATACCTCGCGGGCATCAACCGGATCGGGCATAGATAGGGCTCTGACTCTAAAAATGGTTAGGTGGCTATTCTAGTGGTGTCGCTCAGAAATAACTGTGCAAATTTGTCGGGGCAGTCAGGTCGGAGGTTGGGGCGCACAGGTGTACGGGGACAAGGTGGACACTTTTCGAGCGCCCAAAACAAAACCCCAACTGCTTTCGCAATTGGGGTTTTGGAATTTAATCTTGACGATGACCTACTCTCACATGGGGAAACCCCACACTACCATCGGCGATGCATCGTTTCACTGCTGAGTTCGGGATGGGATCAGGTGGTTCCAATGCTCTATGGTCGTCAAGAA